>CANGMZ010000076.1 GCA_947454715.1 Chitinophagaceae bacterium | reverse complement strand
GTTCAAGAACTGCCACGGTAAAGGATTATAATAATAGAATACTCTAAATGAACACAAAGCTCAGCGAAACTCGTTGGGCTTTGTTGTTTAAGCGCCTTTGGCACCTGAGGACAAGAGCAAGTGTGAATTATTGTTCCTAAACAAAAGGGATTCTGCACTATTGCGATAAAGTTATTGCACTATACATAAATAAAATGACGTCATATTCTTATTATACCTGCTCATTTTATACTTTTGGGTATTAATTTTGATTTTTTGATTAATATGAAATTACAATACATACTTCGTCTGGCAGATGATGCCCTTATTACTGGTCAACGCTTGGGTGAATGGACAGGTCATGGCCCAATATTGGAGCAGGATATTGCATTATCAAATGCTGCACTCGACCATTTGGGAAGGGCACGCAGTCTGTATCAATATGCAGCGGAGTTGTTCAATCAATTACCACAAGAAGAGAAAGGAACTCAATTTACTTCTATAGCCATACAAAACACAGTGAATTCAGGTGCTTCAATAGATGAAGACAATCTGGCTTATCTGCGTGATGGATGGGACTTCAAAAATGTATTGCTTACAGAACGCCCGAATATTGACTGGGCCTATACTGTAGCCCGTGGATTGTTTTTTGATGCATTCAATTTTTTCTATTTCACAGCCTTAGCAAAGAGTAATGACGCTACAATAGCAGCTATTGCAGAAAAATCATTGAAAGAAGTAACCTACCATTTGAGATGGAGCAGTGAGTGGGTAATTCGTCTTGGTGATGGCACTGAAGAGAGCCACACAAAGATGCAGCAAGCTGTAAATGAAACATGGGCATACACGGGTGAAATGTTTATACCTACAGACTACGAAACAGCCATGCTTAATGCAGGTATAGCACCTGACCTTCAACTGATACACACACAGTGGATAGCGCGCATCAATGAAGTATTTAATGAGGCTACGTTAAGTATTCCTACAGGTACATGGATGCAACAAGGTGGTAAAGTTGGTACACATACCGAAGAGATGGGTTACATACTCGCAGAACTACAGTTCATGCAAAGAGCATATCCTAATCAACAGTGGTAATAAATCGCTCTTTTTGCCGTTATCATACATAAACAAATAAGTGCAGTTAATGAATGTGTCTCTGATCTTACCCTGTTACAACCCACCACAGGACTGGGAAAGGAATGTTTATACCAATTATACTGCATTTTGCACATTGATTAATGAACCCGTAGAACTAGTTATTGTTACAGATGGAGTTAGCGACACAATAGTAGGCGAACAGCTTATTTATTTGCAGCAGAATATACCCACACTGAAATTAGTGCAATACGCAGAGAATAAGGGCAAGGGGTATGCATTAAGGCGAGGAGTAGCAGTAGCTAAGGGCAAAATCATCATTTATACAGACATCGACTTCCCCTATACTATTGAGAGCATGTATGCTATATATAGCGGGCTGGCAAACAAACAACAAGATATAGCTATAGGCGTAAAGAACGATAGCTATTATACACATATACCTCCGGTACGCAAGGGTATATCACAACTACTGCGATTTATGACACGCATTTTTCTTTCATTACCGGTTACTGATACTCAGTGTGGCTTAAAAGGTTTTACAAGTGAGGTAAAAAACATCTTCTTGCAAACAAGCATAAACCGCTACCTTTTTGATCTGGAGTTTATCCGTAATAGTTACAGGAGTAAGAAATACCGAATTAAACCTATACCTGTTGCGCTGAACGAAAATGTGCATTTCAGGAAAATGAACTACAGAATTTTGTTGCCGGAACTACTGAACTTTGCAATCCTACTGACAAAGAAACCAAATGAATAAACCGGACTCAAAAATATGGTTATTGATTGCAGTTTGCTTTGCAATTGTGCTAACCACATTGAGCCTGTCCTCAATCGTCACCTCTCCATGGCAAGTAATGCCGGAGCTGGGCGCAGATGGAGGTAAAAATATTTTTACATACCTGTATCATGTTCTTTATGATAAAGGAATTTGGTTTTCGGGAATGAACTACCCATACGGAGAACACATAGTATATACAGACGGGCAACCAATACTTTCTGTCCCCTTGAGTTATATTAACGGGCATATCTCTATAGGTACGGCTCTCAGTATAATGTGGTGGCTAATATCGACTAGTTATGTCTTATCAATAGTCTTCTGTTTCAAAATACTCAGGAAATTTAAGGTTACGCCAATTATTGCACTCAGTTTTGCCGGTTTGATTACACTCCTTAGTCCACAAGTGCTGCGCCTATCCGGGCATTATGCATTATCATTTTGCGCAGTATTGCCCATGTTGTTTTATTATACGCTGCAATACCATACCTCTCGCCAGTGGAAATACACTGTTTATATATTACTTATGGGGTGTTTTACGACCTTTCTGCACCCCTATTTTGCTGCTGTAGCATTAGTGTGGGCAGGCTGCTATAGTGTTGCCTATTTACTTTCTATTAAGGATGGCGTCAGCAATAAGATAAAACATATTATACCTATACTGGTGAGTGTATTATTCGTGTTCCTTTTGTTTGGCACAATCATGAGGCTAACCGACCCCTTAAAAGACAGGCCTGTTACGCCATTCGGCATTTTGGTCAACTGCACGCATATCAAGGATATTTTCAGCTCAGTATATTCACCGTTTTGGGCAATAGTCAAGGATCATACTCACTTCAGCAAAATAAGCTCAGGAGGTGAGGGGTATACCTATCCGGGACTGGCTGTATTGATTGCAGTTTTTATCTCTTTAGCAATACGAATAAAACAATGGGCAACT
This sequence comes from Chitinophagaceae bacterium, assembly GCA_947454715.1. Taxonomy (GTDB): domain Bacteria; phylum Bacteroidota; class Bacteroidia; order Chitinophagales; family Chitinophagaceae; genus Flavipsychrobacter. The sequence goes on along the minus strand of CANGMZ010000076.1, from coordinate 12,129 downwards.
TACCAAAATACCCCCTCAAGTACTGATAAAAATAGCTTCCAACCTATTTGGATCATTATGGCATTGATGGCACTATTGTTTGGCATGGGAGCTCCGTTTATCTGGCATTTAGAGTGGCTACTTAACTACGCTTCTGTTCTTAAACAGTTCAGAACACTTGGCAGATTTAGCTGGATATTCTACTATATCATTTCTATGTATGGGGCCGTGCTTATCGACAAGTGGCATAGTCGTTTCAAAACAAAAGAAAGGCCAGCAATGGCCTATGGATTGTTAGTTATCGCATTAGGAATATGGGCCACTGAAGCCGTAGGGTACGTAAACAAAACATATAATGCAGTATCTAATGGCCGTGCAAACTTCAAAACATTCACGTCGCAAAATGAGCTTAACTGGAATCAATTCTTAGCGCAACACGACCATAAAAAAGAGAAATTTCAAGCAATATTAGTGTTGCCGCTTTTCGCAACAGGAACAGAAAAAGTCTGGCTTTGCAGTGATGAAAATATCAGTGCCTGGTCGGTAGCAATGGGCATAAAAGCAGGCGTACAGCTGCATCTACCGTTAGTCGACATAATGATGTCTCGGTCATCTTGGGGGCAAACATTTAATCAAGTAAAAACAGCAGGCGGACCATATACAGAAAAGCTAATGCTGAATGATATAAAAAGCGACCTACCTTTCCTTTTATTACATACAGATAATGCGCCACTGTCTCCTGACCAAGAATATTTATTACAATCCTCATTGCTGTTGGGACATTACGAACACTGCACAGTTTATGCATGTTATCCACAAAAAATTAAAGACAATGATAAAAAGAATGTGGACACTGCAATTGCAATTGCTACAAACATGCAGCAAGCTGATACCTGCATTCATTGTTGCGGGGCATGGTTTATTGACCATTTCGATAACCGGAATTATAACAACACACCCTTTGGTACGGGAGCTAAAGCTTATGCTCCAAATGTAGGAGAGGTGATTTGCAATATACCTATCACACCGGCATATAATAACCAACAGTATGAATTTTCATGCTGGTTTCAAGTTACGGTTACCGACTACAAAAGTCCCGACTGCATTCTGGAAATGCTAGATAGTAATAGCAGTGTTATAGCCTCTGCTCACGCTCCAACAATAGAAAGTACCGACAACATTTACAACAGTACAACGCCGTCACTTTGGCTCAGATGTAATGCATTTGTGCGTCTTCCTGCAGCTACAAGATACATCAGATGTAAGATGCTTAACTTTGCAGAACAACCCTATCTGGCAATAGATGAATTGATGATACGACCAAGTAGTACTGTAATCATATCGAAGTCTACAAACGGGCAAATAATGGCGAATAACCACCTAATAAAACAGGGAACAAGATGAGTGAACTTACAGTAGAGAGGATATACGAATGGCTCGCCGATGTAAAAGACCCTGAGGTGCCAGCATTATCTATTTTAGATTTAGGTATTGTGCGCAATGTTACTGTCAATAACAATGCTAACGGAACATCAGCTACAGTTACCATAACACCGACCTATAGCGGTTGCCCTGCAATGGATGTTATCTCTATAGGTGTGCGTATGGCCCTTGCAGGGCATGGCATTAAACAAATAATCGTAGACCAACAGCTGAGCCCGGCATGGACTACAGACTGGATGACAGACGATGGTAAAAGAAAACTGAAAGAATATGGAATAGCACCACCAAATCGAAAAGTATTTAAAGAATTAGGGCTGTTTGAAGAAGAAGAAGTGCAATGTCCAAGATGCGAATCTACACATACTACACTTGTTAGCCAATATGGTCCAACATCTTGCAAGGCACTCTATAAATGTGAGGATTGTAAAGAACCATTTGAACACTTTAAATGTCATTGACATCAGTAATCTATAAACCACGAAGGTATATCTCTGAGATATGCCTTCGTGGTTTATAGTAGTCTATTTCAATTAAAACCCATCTCCATCGAGCAGATTACCTAAGCCTCCAAGAATACTGCCTTCTTCTTTTCTTCTTCCGCCTGCGGTGGTGCTGTAAGCCAATATTCTGTTGGCCAAACGGCTGATTGGCAGCGTTTGTATCCATACCCTGCCAGGGCCTTGTAAAGTGGCATAAAACACGCCTTCCCCCCCAAACAAAGTGTTCTTAATACCACCAACGAATTGAATGTCATAATTAACTGTTGATGTAAAGGCTACGATACAACCTGTATCTATCTTCAACAACTCACCCGGCTGCAAATCGCGGCTAAGCACATGGCCTCCGGCATGTACAAAGGCAAGCCCATCTCCTTCGAGCTTTTCCATAATAAAACCTTCTCCGCCGAATAAACCTGTACCCAATCGCTTCTGGAATTCTATTCCTATTGTCACTCCTTTTGCTGCACAGAGGAAGGCATCCTTCTGACAAATGACTTTGTAGCCCAACTGTTGCAAATCAAGCGCAATGATCTTACCCGGATATGGAGAAGCAAAAGACACCCGCTTCTTGCCGTAACCAATATTTGTATAAGCAGTAAGAAACAAGTTCTCACCTACCAGTAATCTTTTACCTGCAGAAAAGAGTTTATCCATAAAACTGGAACCTTGGCTAGCACCATCACCCAGTATAGTATCCATCTGTATCCCGTCATCCATCATCATAAAACTGCCCGGCTCAGCTATTGCTGACTCTTGCGGATCTAATTCTACTTCTACATACTGCATTTCTTCACCAAAAATGCGATAGTCTATTTCATGATTGTTACGCATGTCAAAATATTTTCACCAAACGTACTGCAAAATATTATTCCTTATAGTTGACATAGTGAAATAAATAGTTAAAATGAGCAAGCGTTTTATCTATCAATCTGCATCTGAACTAGTGAAAGAGAAGGAACTTAACAGTAATAAAAACTGCTATGATTAGCTAACATTTATAAATAATTGTATTTTAGCTGTCTAAAAAATACTTATGCATAAAAGTGTACTGTTTTTCTGTCTTGCATTGACTATGTTGTCGGCATCATGCAGCTTTCAGAAAAAGCTTCAATCGCAGGACTTCTATTCAAAACTTATCGTTATCAATGACTCTTTAGATAAACTAACCACAGAGTGGCACAGTCTGCGCGATCAGGCATCTATCAGTAAGAATTATGCAGCATTGGCACCTAGTCGTATAGCATTGGGCGCATACATCAGCCGTAGCCGCTCTACAGTTGCCAATATTGTTACAACACCCGAAATAGAACAGATAAAGAACGAAGAAGATGCATTACTGCTTAACCAATCTTCAATGGTGGCAGAGGTATATCCTAATTTTGAGCAATTCAATGAATATACCCCGAAGGACATTATGGATAAAAATATCGGGTTGGTATCTAACGATTTGATGAATGAGAAGAGCAAAGTAGCCACTATTAAGAAGATGCTCGATGTGTTTGCAGCTAAAAACAAATTGAAATAGCATAAAGGAAATCATTACCATATAAGGGGCTGAAATTTCAGCCCCTTTTTTAATAGATCATGGGGCCTTTACGCTGTAGCATGATTTTTGTACTATTCATAAATAACAGAATCACATTTTAATATACATTTATTGATAGGGCTTTGCAAGTATTTATCAGGCACATATCATTTTTGCTCTGCTTGGCAGTGATATGCACATATAGTGCAACTGCACAGCCATTGAACAAACTTGATAGCCTGAAGATGGACAAGCTGCATTTCACAAACAACAGGTTTGTAAATAATCTTTTTCAACAGGCACTTAACTCAGTAACTAAAACACCGGATAACCCTTTAAATCAGAATGTACAAAACGGCAAAAGTGAAGACCCTTACTTACGGTATCAAGGGAGAATAATCAGGCATATTTATGTTGATCCTTTGAATTTTGACAGGGATATAGATGACACTTCAAAGCAGGACAATAGCTTCGGCACTAAGGTGGGAAGAAAATTTCACAAGACAACACGCCCGTTTGTGATAAAGGACAATCTATTCATTAAAGAGAATACCCCACTTAACGCATTCAAGCTTGCAGATAATGAACGTTATTTACGTTCACTAGAGTATATCAGAGATGCCAGAATAATAGTGTTGCCGGTAAAAAAACATAAAGACTCTGTAGATATACTCATCTACACCAGAGACTTCTTCAGTATAGCAGGCGGTGCCGCATCACAGGTATTGAACCATGTTAATGCCAACCTTTATGAAACCAACCTGGCAGGCATGGCGCAACGACTAGAAATAAGCGGACTTTATGACTATAACCGTTCACCTAATAACGGATATGGAATACTTTATAAAAAAGGAAACCTATTCCACTCGTTCATAGATGCAACCGCCGCATACAGTACTATGAACAATAACTCTTTTACCCGAGAAGAAGAGACCTCAACTTACCTATCATTAAGCAAACAATTAGTGTCGCCTTATACACGCACTGCAGGAGGACTAACACTAAGTCGCAATGAAGCATATAACGCCTACAATGCACCTGAAAGCACCTTCTTTAAATATAGATACGACCTTCTTGATGTTTGGGCCGGTTATAACATAGGTATTGAGCAACTGACAGCTACAAACAATACTATACGAGACAGACGTTTCTTTGCGATAAGGTATACAGATAGACGCTTCAATGAAGTACCTCAACAAGTAGCTGCAAAATTTGATCCTATTTACAATAGCACACAGTCAATACTGGCACAGTTCACTTTCTTCAGACAAGACTACTACAAGACACAATATATTTATGGCTTCGGAACAACGGAGGATTTCCCTTACGGTTATAATATCTCTGTAACTGCGGGCTGGCAAAAACAACTGAATTTGGAACGACCATATACCGGATTTAAGGTATCAGAGTATATCGCAACTAACTACGGAGATTTCCTGCAACTCTATTTAAAATCTGGTGGATATCTTCATGACAATAAAGTACAAGATGGTAGTTTGTTGATTGGGTTCACCGGATTTAGCAGAATCATTTTCTGGAATACCACTAAGATCAGGCAGTACGTTAATGCCAGCTACACCCATCTATATAACAGGGTTACCTATCCTCAGTTACGCATTGATAATAATTACGGGTTAAGGGGCTTCCTATCAGATAGCGCTTATGGCACCAAACGGTTAAGTATACAATTAGAAACAGAGTTCTATCTAAAACATAAATTTCTGGGATTCAAATTTGCACCATTCCCTTATGCCGACTTTACCATTATTACCCCGGAACATTTACCCTATAGCAAATCTGATCTTTACACAAGTATAGGAGGTGGTGTGCGGGCAAGAAATGAGAATCTGGTGTTTCAGACCATAGAAGTAAGAGCGTATTACTTCCCGATAGCCCCTGTAAATATGAAAGGATTTAAGGTCATACTCACCTCCAATATCCGATTCAGATATTCGAGCAACTATGTATCTGCACCTGATGTAGTGCAACTAAATGGAGATTGATTGAGGTTGACCTAAACATATTGCCTGCTACATTATCAAAAAAAAGTACTTTTAAAAAATAATTGTTACACATGTTGCAAACCATTGCGTTTAAACTTATTGTTGCCCTTTCTATAGGTGGTTGTATTGGTATTGAGCGTGAACTACGCAGCAAATCAGCAGGATTCAGAACTATGATACTGATATGTCTTGGTGCCTGCCTGTTCACCATTTTATCGCAACTACTCGGCAGTGACGGTTCTCATGACCGTATAGCATCTAATGTAGTAGTTGGTATTGGTTTTCTTGGCGCAGGTGTTATTTTCCGAGGTGATAATGGCGTGAGTGGCATAACAACCGCAGCTTCGATATGGCTAACTGCTGCATTGGGGATGGGTATAGGTGCAGGTTTTTATGAAATTTCTGTATTAGGTTTCATTTTGGTGATATCTGTTTTGTTCCTGTTTTCTTTTATGGACAGATTTTTGGATAGCCTTAACCAGATGCGGGAATATAAGATTACTTACGCTTATGAAGAAGATGAGCAACATAAATTTGAATATCTACTGAAGTCCTACAACCTTAGCATCAAGAAAAGAACTCAGACAAAAACAGGAAATATTATTACCGGCACATGGATGGTAACAGGCAGCGAGAAAATGCATCATGCATTTATTGATCAGATTTTAAAAGATATCACAGTTACAGCCTTCACATTTTAGCTACTCATTTCACAATTACCATGAACAGAATAGACCGGCTATTCAGTAACAACACTCATAAATACTTTCATGAAAAAACTGGACCTTACTAAAGAATATAAGCAGTATTATACAGCTAAAAATAAGCCTGAACTAGTTTCAATTGAAGCAGCACAATACCTTTCTATAAATGGGAAAAATGACCCTTCCTCTAAAGAGTTTACAGAAAACATACAAGCTTTATATACTATTGCCTACACCATTAAGTTTATGTGTAAAGCCTTAGATAAGGACTTTACTGTTGCTAAGTTAGAGGGCTTATGGTGGTATGATGAGCAGCTATACAAGGACGTTACACCAGAGGCTTCACCAGCCCTTGTGCCTCGATCTGAGTGGCAGTACAAACTACTTATCCGTTTACCAGAATTTGTAAATACGGCTCATATAGCTACTGCCATAGCCACGGCTGTAGAAAAGAAAAAATCAATATTATCTAAAAATGTTTCCCTACACTTGATACCAGCTCACAAAGCAGTACAAATGTTACATATAGGCTCTTTTGAAAAAGAGCCGGAAACTATTAGTCAGATTATTGATTTTATGAACAGTAATAATTTTGCAAAAGGCGGTCATCACCATGAAATCTATCTTTCAGATTTCAGAAAAACTGCTGTTGAAAAACTCAAAACTATTTTAAGAGAACCTATTGCATAGTCACGTCAGTGGCCATTCCATTTTACTCCAGTTTTGCAATAATTTCAGGCCATACTGTGTGCCAATTGATTCAGGATGAAACTGCAAACCAATGCATGGAAATTCCTTATGCGCCAATGCCATAATAGTGCCGTCAACAGTAGTTGACAACACATCAAGTCCAGTATCCTCAAATCCTTTTACAGCAAGCGAATGGTATCTCATGACCGTAAATGGGGAGGGAATATCTTGAAATAATGGGTGCTGATTATGTGTCACCTCACTCGTTTTCCCGTGCATAGGATATGCAGCATGCACCAGATCAGCACCAAAAAACATACCCAATGCCTGATGTCCGAGACACACACCCAGAATAGGTATGCGACTATGAAAGTACTCAATAGCACTCATGCTAATACCTGCTTGCACAGGCGTTTCAGGACCGGGAGATATTATGATTCGCTCGGGGTTTAGTGCAATAAGCGCTTGTAATGTTACCTCATCATTTTTATACACTACACACTCATGGCCTGTCTGCAACAAATAATGGTGCAATATGTAGGTAAATGAGTCGTAATTATCAATGAGAATATACATCTATTTTGTAAGCAGTTATCGTGTCTACTTAAAAGGTCCCGGTGTATTTGCAACGCCGGGACCTCTATACTATCCATTACTTAAAGACTTTTTAAGCTAGTAGCTTTTCTAAAGCTGTATCATAAGCTTCTTTCCAGTCGCTGATATAGCCCCAGCTTTCGTTATCCACTACTATCTCTTTTGTTGCATTTACATGACCAATTTTGCTGAATGGCAACCCTTTCAGTTCAGCCTCAAACAATGCACAAAGATCTGAATTTACAGACACGACTACTCTACTTTGTGCTTCACCAAAAAGGCAAGCATCTTTACGAATAGCTGCATCTGTAGTCATTGTAAAACCCAGTCCATTAGCCATCGCACTTTCCAGCATGCAGGCAAACAATCCACCTTCAGAAATATCGTGAGCAGACTTTACCATTTTAGAAGAGATAAGACCTGCAAGTGTTTGCTGTAGTTTAAACTCTTCTTCTAACTCAAAGTAAGGAGCAGGGCTGTGTGTAACACCTATAATGTGGTGCAGATACTCTGAACAATTAATATCGTTGTGATGAGCACCTAACAGATAGATAGTATCTCCTGAGTGTTTGAAACCGAGCGACATTTTTTGATTTACATTTTCCAAGACACCCACCATACCTATCGTTGGTGTAGGATATACAGGGCCATCTTCACTCTGGTTGTAGAAACTTACATTACCGCCGGTAACAGGTGTATCAAATTTGCGACAAGCCTCACCCATACCACGAATAGCTTCTACAAACTGATAGTATACTTCAGGGTTGTATGGGTTACCAAAGTTGAGGCAGTTAGTAATTGCCACCGGCACACCACCACTACATACTATATTTCTTGCGGCTTCACTTACTGCTATCATTGCGCCCTTCTTAGGGTTTGCAAATACATAACGGCTGTTACAATCAGTAGTCATTGCCAAAGCCTTCTCTGTACCATGCACACGAACAACTGCGGCATCACTCGGCTCATTTGTCTGCGTATTACCTGTGCCCACCATACTGTCATACTGCTCATATATCCAGCGTTTAGAGGCGATATTAGGCAACTGTATCAACTGATATGCTATCTCCTTAAGGTCAGCAGGTTGTGCTACAGTATTTATGTCAAATTTGTTGATCTCAGCAAAATATGCCGGCTCAGTATATTGACGCTCATAGATAGGAGCACCGCCACCTAATACAAGGCTTTCAGCTGGCACATCTGCTATCAATTCGCCATTCATGTAGTACTTCAGGTTAAGATCCTTTGTTACCTCACCTATCTGCACACAGTGAATATCCCATTTGTCGAATATCTCCTGCACTTCACTTTCACGACCCTTCTTTACTACAATAAGCATACGTTCCTGGCTTTCGCTCAGCAACATTTCCCATGGCTTCATATTTGCCTGACGTGTAGGTACCTTATCGAGATGAATGATCATACCATGCTCACCCTTTGCACTCATTTCACTGGTGCTGCAAGTAATACCTGCTGCGCCCATGTCCTGCATGCCTATAAGTGCACCGGTAGGTATCATTTCGAGGCAAGCCTCCAATAATTTCTTTTCTTCGAACGGATCACCAACCTGCACAGATGGCAATTGTTCTGCGCTGTTTTCACTAATATCGGCAGATGCAAAAGAAGCACCACCGATACCATCTTTACCTGTAGAAGCGCCAACGATAAACACAGGATTACCTTCTCCATGAGACGTTGCAGAGACAGTTTGACCAACGCGTACCACACCAACGCTCATCGCATTAACCAAAGGATTTGTCTGGTAGCAACTTTCGTAGTAAACCTCACCCGCTACAGTAGGTACACCAAAGCAATTGCCATAGTGACCGATACCCTTTACAACACCTTTTATCAACCATTTTGTCTTTGGATTATCTACCTTTCCAAAACGAAGAGAGTTAAGTGAAGCAATAGGGCGCGCTCCCATTGTAAAAATATCACGGTGAATACCACCTACACCAGTAGCCGCACCTTGAAAAGGCTCAATAGCTGACGGGTGATTGTGCGATTCAATTTTAAATACGCAGCCCCAACCATCGCCGATATCAACTAATCCGGCATTTTCTTCTCCTGCCTTTACCAATAGCTTGTCGCCATCTCTAGGCAAGGTTTTGAGCCATGTAATGGAGTTTTTATAGCTGCAATGCTCGCTCCACATTACGGAGTACATAGCAGTTTCAGTAAAATTGGGCGTGCGACCCAATATCTCCTTTATCTTTTCAAATTCTTCTTCGCGTAGCCCCAGTTTAGTGGCTTGTTCGAGTGTGGCGATCATAGTGCAAACGTACAATTTTTTTGCCTGAGCACGTAATTGTATACAGACTAATCATACTTTTATCTGCATACTATAGAATTATATATTAAAACATATATAATCAGCAGATTTTCATATTAAAACAAACAGGGCTGTCACGTAAATGACAGCCCTGCATATATCTATAAAATACTATTTATTGTTTAATCAACTTTTCAACTGAAACTCTTCTCCCAGATGTATCAAACAATTGAATCATATACATACCGTTTGACAACAAACTGATATCCAAATCTTTAGCATCTGCCTGTTCCATTACTGCACGACCTTCCATTGTGGTGATTACAGCATTAACCGATACAGGCGATGAGATTCTAATAAAGTTAGTCGCCGGATTTGGTTGAATTTTAATAGATTTTGAAATATCAACATTATTCACACCTACAGCAGAAATATTGAAGATATTCGACATTTTTTCACAACCAAAAGAATCCACAACGTAAACACTATAAGAACCATTATCTAGCGCGGCAAGATTAGGAGATGTGGCCCCTGTTATTAGCGAACCATTATAATACCACTGATAGCTGTCATACCAGTTACCTGTGCTCAAAGTATTTGCTCCACCATTATAGGTAATAGGAGCATTCGGAAGCGGGTGAATGATAACCGGTCTAGTACGGTAGCAACCTGTCGGCAAGGTATAGCTGATAATAGCGGTACCACCATTTACACCTGTAACCAAACCTGTAGGTGAAACAACGGCAATACCCGTATTACCACTTGACCATGAACCACCTAAAGAAAGATCAAATAAAGTATCAGATTTCAGATTACAAAAAGCATTATTACCTGTGATTGCTACCGGCAAAGGATTAACAGTAAACGGAGTTGTTATATAACAACCTGTAGCAGGTGACGTATATGTGATTGTGGTATTGCTGGCAATAAGACCGCTAACCAATCCAGATGTGTTTACTTTTGCAATAAATGTATCATTTGAGCTCCAAATACCACCCAAAGTTGTATCGTATAAGTTAACTGATGAACCGATACAAGTATTTGCTGTACCCAATATAGGAGAAGGAATAGGTTTAACTGTAAAAGGAGTTATTGCAACACAACCTGAAACATCAGTATATGTGATTGTTAATGTACCAGCACTAACACCGGTAACTGTTCCAAAACCTGCTGCAGCCAATGCCAACGTATTATCGCTACTGCTCCATACACCACCCACTGCCGAGTCATGCAATGTAACCGCTGCATTTACGCAAGTAGAGAATACACCTGTAATAGGAGGAGGTGGAGGGGTTACGTTTACTGTTGCTGTTGCAATTCCGCATACATTACTGTAAGTAATTGGTGCAGCACCAATAGAAACACCTGTTACTACACCGGTAGAAGCATCTATTGTAGCGCTACCACCGGAAACAGACCATATTCCGCCAGCTACTGTATTAGATAAAGTAATGCTCAAAGAAGGGCATAACTGAAAACTACCTGTAGACGAGGTAATTGTTGATGATGGAGGTATTGTAACCTGAGTTCCTCTTCTTGTTACACAACCATTGGTTCCGGTGTAAGTGACATTGGCGGTACCAATGATCAGGCCGTTAATTACTCCTGTAGATGAATTTATAGTAGCTACTGTAGTTGGACTAATTGACCAGCTACCACCTGTAGGCGTGCTAGACAATGTAGTTGGTGCAGAAGCACAAATTACAGGAGCCAAACCAGTAATCGCAGTTGGGGTATCAATTGTATTGATTGCGGCTGACAGTTGACAACCAGTAACCGGCAAAGTATATGTTACAGTGGTTGAACCTGTAGTGCCGCCTGCCGTAACTACATTACCTGCAAGTGTAGCACCTGAAGTAGAGTTAATGCTCCAAGTACCACCTGATGGAGTACCTGAAAGTGTAGTTGCGGATGCTGCACAAGGGGATAAATTACCTGTAATAGCCGTAGGTAATGGATTTGAGGTAACTGTTGTTGTTGCACTAACACCACATCCATTACCCGGGTAATATGCTGTTAATGTATAAACACCGGCAGTAGCAGGAGAAGAAACAATTGGAGTTGTTGGGTTCTGATCGGTAGAAGTAAAACCTCCGGGACCAGACCACAAATAAGTGCCTGCACCTGTTGCCGCACCCGACAATGTAAATGTAGAACCTGCACAAATTGAGCTAGAAGACGGTGTGGCCGTAACGCCTGTAACACCTGTGCAACTATATGTAATTTGCAACTGAGGCTGAGTTGCCGCAGTGCCACCATAACCGGTAATGGTAAATATTTGAGTAGTGCTACCTGCCGTAGCATCAAAACCTATAGAAACAATACTATTAGCAGCAGCTGCTGTACTAATAAATGAGATCCCAGTTGCGTTGAATGGACGTGTTATTGTTCCTGTTGTACCTCCCCAAGCAGTAGT
>CANGMZ010000075.1 GCA_947454715.1 Chitinophagaceae bacterium | reverse complement strand
GCAGCAGGTTATTATGCTTATTTATGGACAGAAATGCTTGACGACGATGCATACGCATGGTTTAAAGAACATGGTGGTATGACACGAGCCAATGGCCAGCGCTTCCGCGATATGATTTTATCACGTGGCAATACATTAGACCTGGCACAAATGTTCCACAACTTCAGAGGCAGCGACCCAAGCATTCAACCAATGCTGGAGAACAGAGGTCTGACGAAATAAATATTATATCAAAAATGAAACACCCGCAACATTTAATGCTGCGGGTGTTTCGTTTTATAAAACTGTGTTATTGTTCTTAAATTCAGCTGCAATTGCTCAGGTAGAACTACTACAATCATAACACTATAAGTTTTTTTCAAACAACATCAATTCTTCACTGTCACCCGTCATATTGATTGTCTTATTAAACACCATACCCAGTTTAGTAAGTAAGCTTATGGAAGATTGATTGTCTTTTATAGTTATAGCACAAATACATTCTAGTTTCAAAATATTTTTAGCGTATTCCAATATCACAGAAGAAGATTCCAAACCATAGCCACGGCCTTCGTACTGAGGCATGAATGCAAAACCAATATCTACATGCATGAGTGCCGTGCGTTTTACCAGCCCGCAAATACCTATACAAACACCATTTTCTTTTAATCGTACTAAGTAAAAACCGAAACCATTTTGGGCATAACTTTTAATTGCGCCATTCACAATGTAGGTACGGGCATCGTCAATTGTCTTTATGCCTCTATCACCAATAAATTTCAACCAGCTTTCCGTATTCATCAACTCTAAAACGAACGCAGCATCTGCTTCGGTTTGGAGACTTAATGAAAGTCTTTCAGTTTCCAATACGATCATGACTGATTATCTTTTGTCAACTAATTTACTCTTTTGTGCTTTTCATTGAGCGAACGTTGCAATATCTGGGCAAACCGTTGGCTGTTAGGCGGATATAAAAAAGTTTTATGATCACCGGGCACAGGTTCAATTTTTACTCCCTTCAATGCAAACTTACCCCACCCTAAATAAACCAAATCGTCGAGGAAATATAAACGCTTTTCAACACGGAAGAGCGTAATTTCAATATCGAGCGGAGTTAGTAAAAAGACATCCAAGGCATCACTGTATTTTCTGTATATCCCTGCTTCGTATTCTGTGAAAGTATCTTTAGGGATAACAGTTCCTGAACTTGCAATTTTTTCCAATCTTCGCTGAGTAACAATTTTCTGATACTCGTAAGTCTCCTTTGGATTGACAATAAAAGACTTAGTAAAGAAAGGAATCTTACGAAACTGACGTGCAACCTTCTTCACCGACCGACTCAGCACTCCACCTTCATCCAAATTATTACCGGCATAAGTATCCATGATACCAACGAATTTTAGCTCTTTGCCCATTTGTTTCAATTGGCGAGCCATTTCAAATGCCATGAACCCACCCAATGAATAACCGGCAATAGCATAAGGGCCTTCAGGATATAGTTCAACTATTTCATCTACATATCTCTTTGCGATACTTTCTATTGTAGACGGAATATTTGTTTCGTGATTTAGTCCTAGAGCCTGTATACCATAAACAGGTTGATCTTCATCGAAATATTCGCTAATTGATTTAAACAACAATATATTTAATCCGCCTCCATGTATTAAAAACAAAGGGACTCTTGACCCGGTTGTTTTTATAGGCACCAATACATCCCATTTCTTAACGGGAGCATTATCAGACAATTGACTTGCCAATTTCTGAATAGAAGAGTGATTAAATAAAGTTGCAATAGGCAGTCTTTTCCCTGTCTTCTTTTCAATAGCAACCATTACTTTCACTGCCAACAATGAGTGCCCTCCCAACTGAAAGAAATCGTCTGTAGGTTTTAAGTTATCTATCCCTAAAGTCGCAGACCAGATATCTGCAACTATCTTCTCGTTTGCTGTAAGTGCTACTTGCCCAACTGACTCTTGCTGCTTAGTTTGTGGCTTTGGAAGCGCCTTTCTATCAATTTTAGCGTTAGGAGTGAGTGGAAATTTTTTTAGCACCACAAAATCATCAGGCACCATATAAACAGGCAATACTTCCTTTAGCTTTTCCTTCCATAATTGAACTACCTCTGTTTGAATCTGGATTTCGTTTTGGGAAATGGGTGCTCTGGTATAATCGTATATACTTTTATTAATTTGCTCATTTATAGCATAAAAAGGCAATACTAATTGTGTTGATGCAGGAATAAACATGACATCGAACCTATTATCAGTTCCATCGGTAGTCCATCTTATATGAGTATTGTATTTCAATTTTTCTCCAAGCAACCAAAAATTATCGGGATGTTCTCCTGCAATTTCCTGTAATACTATATTTCTCAAATCACCTATAACCATTTCTGGTTGGCTATCGTGTAATAGTTGTTGTAATCTGAAGTCTTTTGATGTTCTGGAATTAAATACATTCTTTACTGAGACTACCGAATCCGGGTTGGCAATCAACTCATTTTCAAGTTTTTCGAGTGTAATTAATTCGTTCCATTCATAATTAAGATCGGGAGATACAATTGTTATAGGGGTGCCTATATATAACCAAACATCATAATGATATTTTGTAGTTTCATTTAATGACTGACCTTTTCTAAGCTGCACATCTACTCCGGTTATTTGAGGGAATAGTCCTTGCAATAAATAAAAGAATACCGGGTCAGCTACAAACTCTTCCTCAATTCTAACTCTATTATTGACAATATCTTTAAATGAACTAACAGTAGTGTGATCAGCTGCACGAGGAAGAAAATCCATTGCATGGTACATTTCCAATGATTTCATGCCTTGCATGTCACCTATAAAGATGCACCCGCCCTTTGTTATCGCGGCTATTGCCTGCCTGATAACAGAAATCAAATAATCTGCATTCGGAAAATATTGAGCAACACTGTTTATCAATACCAAATCAACTGAGGTCCCCTCAATTGCAGAAAAATCATCAGCAGAAGCTACTGAGGCTTTAACATGCGACCATTTTTGAGGAGAGGCCTTCAATTTCAGATTGATATTATCAATAGCAGGACCAGAATAATCGGTAGCCATATAGTACTCTATACCCGGAGCAAGTTCAAACAAAATCTGACCAGCACCACTACCAATTTCGTAAATCTGTTTTGCATTAATCTGCTTTATACGGTCAACAGATGTTTCTAACCATTCAGATAGTTGAGCATTAAGTACTTCGCTATTTTCCAGTTGATCTAAAAGCGTACCATCAATGCTTTTATCATTTTGTACTTCCTTTTGTTTATCTTCTGCACCAATAGTATAAAGTGTATCCCATCTATCTTTCCACGATGGATCCTTACTATTGTTTATATCATTATCCAGTGTCAAATATGCCACCAAGCGCTTATCCAAATGATTAGCTTCCTGCGCTACAACGACTGCCTGCTTTACACCTTGTTGTTTTGAAATGAGATTCTCTATTTCTCCGAGTTCTATTCTGTGTCCTCTGATTTTTACCTGATAATCAATTCTCCCCAAACAAAGAATTTCGCCATTGTCTGCTATTTTGCCTAGATCACCTGTCTTATACAATCTTGCACCAACAATTGAACTAAATGTATCAGGTATAAATTTTTCGGTAGTAAGCTCAGGTCTGTTGTAGTAGCCTTTTGCTACCCCATCGCCACCAATACATATCTCTCCGGGTTGCCCCTGAGCTACAGGCTTCCCCTGTTCATTCATAATATATACACGTGTATTATGAATAGGAGCACCTATGGTTATTTGCTTATCGTGTGAATATATCTGCTTTACGGTTGACCATATAGTAGTTTCTGTAGGTCCATACATGTTCCATAATTGATCGCAAACAGACAACAACTTTTTAGCAAGCTCTTTCGGTAGTGCTTCACCACCTGACAGCACTTTGATGGAACTGTATTTTTCCCATCCGGCATCCGACATCATCTGTAAACTTGATGGTGTAGCCTGAATTATTGATATATTCTTTTCGTTCAGCATGTTTACTAACAACCTCCCATCTCTTGTGGCATCAGTATCCGCAAGAACAATCTCAGCCCCCGTTATTAAAGGCAGATATAATTCCAAACCTGCAATATCGAATGAGATAGAGGTTATTGCTAATAACTTATCGTTACAGTTAATACCCGGAGTTACCTGCATACTTAGCAGTAAGTTAGCCAGATTACCATGAGTGACGCAAACCCCTTTAGGCATACCTGTAGACCCTGAAGTATACAATATATATGCTAGATCTTGCTCCGCTACATTTTGACTGGAAACCAGATGTTCGGGAGCTGTTAAGCCCGACCATATTTGCTCAATAATAATCTCCTTTACCGAAAATTCATTCTTGTTCTTATATTTTTCTGACGTCAGTAATAGTTTAGCCGAAGAATCTTTCAGCATAAACCCAATACGTTCTACTGGATATTCAGGATCGAGCGGTAAGTAAACACCTCCTGATTTCAAAACTGCCAATAAACAAACCAGCATTTCAACCGATCTATCTAAAGATATTGCGATAATATCCCCCTTTACCACTCCCCGCTGCGTGAGGAATACCACCATCTGATCTACCTTATCAGATAATTGCTGGTATGTAAGTGACATTCCTTTAAAACTAATGGCGATTGATTGGCTATTAGCTTTAACTGAATCTGTAATTAGCGTATTAATTGTTGTACCGGTAGGTATTGAAAGGGCATTTCCTTGAATTGCAGGAACAACTTGATGAACGACACCGGCAATACTTGCAACAGTTTCATCAACAGAAGATATTATACTTTGAAGTATACCTGAATACACTTCATTAAACTTATCTATAGTTGACGGCTCAAATAAATCTGTATTGTAAGACCACTCCAGTATGATACCATCTTTAGAGCCTGTTGCATTTAGATACAGTTCAAAGTTTTCGTAATCACGAGGATTACTGATGAGTTTGAAATCCAGTCCATTGAATACAACTGAATTATCCATACCCATATCTATATTAAAGATAACAGGCACTAATGCAATACGAGATGCATCTCTGGGGATATATAATTTCTTGATGAGCTCTCCGAAAGTAAGCCGTTGATGATCATAAGCATCCAACACTTCCTTCTTGCGCTTTTTGAGATAATCTTTAAATGATGCTGAAGGGTCAATGTGACTGATGAGCGGTAATAAATTGACACAATGCCCCACAACACTATTCAAACCTGTTGCTGCCTGACCTGATGCCGGCAACCCTACAACAATATCTGTTTGCTGTGTTACCTTGTACAAAAAGACTTCAAATGCAGACAATAACGTTGTTACCAAACTAGCACCAGCCTTGGCACCCACTTTCTTTAGCTGATCTACCATCTCTTTAGAGAGTGCATGATCACTGCGATGCCCTTTATATGATCGTGGAGCAAAACGTTGATGGTCAACCGGAAGATCTACAACAGGTACACCATCTTTATATAAATCTACCCAATAGTCTTCTGTTTCTTTATATGCTTTAGATCCTTTGAAAGCGGCCTGAGCTGCTGCATAATCACTCAACTGAAATGGTGATTCGAGAACTACTTCATTGCCATCGACATAAGCATTATACATTTTGCTTAAATCTTCGAGCATGATACCAGTAGACCAACCATCACCAATAATATGATGCTTGATTATTGTAAAATAATATTCCTGAGCTTCTGTTCTATGTAAAAATACCCGAAACAATGGTCCATCCTGAATATCTAATGGAGTTGCCATTTCCTTTTTGAGGAAAGCTGCAAACTCAGCATTTCTCTCTACTTCATCATAGAAAGAAATATCGTTCAAAGAAAAATCAATAGGGCAATCTTTGTAAATAATTAGTACCTCTCCATTTGGACTGATTGTCGATCTGAGTGCTTCATGGCGCAGTACTAAATTATTAACTGCTTTTTTCAGGGCAATAAAATTCACGTCTCCTTTTAGCTTTAAGGAAACAGACTCATTATAAGAAAGATTGGCATCATCACCACCAATAATGCAGGAGAGCCAAATTTCTCTTTGTGGCTCATTGGTCAGCGTAATCTTTTCGATTTCACGACTTTCTGCAAATGGATCAAAATCAACCGATATAAACCTTGGCATAGTGTTTTTGGTGTAGTATTTAATTAGTTACCTGAAGGTACTTTCCGGGATTAGCTTCGTCTTTTACAAACCATGCCGGATTCCCTTCTTTATCCTTTCCAAGTTTAGCACCCGGAACAGGAGGTAAGTTTAAACTTTTAAGCTCATCAACCAGAGGGTGTTCATACACAGGTATAAGCCCCTGCTCTTTAAGCTCTATCAGACTTTCCTCAAAACACCTGATAATGTTTTGCATATCTTCATCAGTATGTGCCTCTGTCATGAAGCAAGGGAAACCCTCAATAATATGAATACCCTTATAGCGCATGAGGATAAAGAATAATTCCATGTATGGATATTCTTCCATAAACCTGATACGCCATAAGGAGCCGAACTGCGCAATAAACATGGGCACTTTCAGCCTGTTACATAGTGCATTAAGCGAAGTCGCAATATATTGCCCTTTGGCATTCAAACGCTCTTGCAGTTGAGGCCCCATTTCCTTAAAGTACTCTAAAGATGCCTTTGCCGTAGCCAATGCTAAGGGATGGCGTACAAATGTTCCGGCAAAGTAAGTAACACCTACTTCGGGTATGGAATCGTCGCCATATTGCCACATACCACCATCGAGCGCATCCATATATTGTCGCTCACCGGCAATAATACCAACAGACATGCCACCACCTACAACCTTACCATAAGTAGCCAGATCTGCCTTGATACCAAATATTGCTTGTGCCCCCCCGGGATGGAATCTGAAACCGGAGATCACCTCATCAAAAATCAAAACTGTTTTTGATGCTTTGGTTATTGCTCTTACCTTTTTCAGGAACTCTACCGGTTGAAAATCGCATCTGCGGCTCTGAATTGGCTCTACTAAAACAGCGGATATTTCACTAGCTCGTTGCTCTATGATCTTTAGCGTTTCATCTGTACCATAATCGAGTATGAGCATATTCTGCACTGCCTCCGGCATTATACCGGGAGCCGCAGGATATGTCTTTAATTTTTTGCTGCCACGTGCTATTACCTCATCGGTAATACCATGATAAGAACCCGCAAACGCAACGATTAAGGACCTGCCGGTTACTGTTCTGGCAATACGCATAGCACCAATAACCGCCTCTGAACCCGTATTACACAATGCGGCTCTGTCGAACCCGGTAAAATCGCATATCATTCTGCATACATCGCCTGCCAATTCGTGCTGAGGTCCTATTTCATACCCTTTTTCAATTTGATCTATCAGTGCTTTTTTCAACACATCGTGCTGATAACCAAGTAGATTAGAACCAAACCCATTAAGTGCGTCTATATATTCATTATTATCAATATCCCACAAACGGCTACCCTTAGATTTATTGATGACAATAGAATACACCAATTCTTTAGTGGCCGGTCTGAAGCCAGATACCACACGAGGGTCTGCCATGTGTGATCTATGCTGTTGTGTATAATTTTTACTGCCTTTCGTTTTATTATTGTAACGTTCTGTGAGGGCATTGAGATAATCCTGCTGTGAGCCACTCAATGAAACCGATTGTTTTTCAATGCGGGCAGCAGCACCAAAAGGTTTTTTGATCTCTACCTCTTCTTCCGGTGTCAGCTCTGCTGCAAGTGCAGGAACCGGCTTTACCGCCTGAGGTGCTACATTATTATATTGTACTGTATTGTTAGGTTGCGGTAGCTGACCACCTTGTAATAAAGCAACTTGTGCTGCTAATAATTGTACCTGCTGACCTATAAGATCTAATGCAGTTGCATTCACCGGCATTACACCTGTATGTGTTGTAACAGGTATTGCTATATTCTGCTGATACGCTTGAGGTTGTGCGACATCGGCCGGAAGGTTGGTATCTAAATAATCAGCCAATAAAGCCAGAGTACCTAAATCTTCATTGAGTTGTCTGAACGTAACCGGCAATGAGAATTGTTTTTTCAACATCAATGCTACTTGTGTAAGCAGCAAGGAGTCGAGCCCCATTTCTATAAAAGTCATTTCAGGGGTCACTCCGTTCATTTCAATACCGGAAGCATTCTCCAGTACTTCTTTGATTTTATTGATTAACTGTGGTTTCCTCGCCATAGGTGATGGAATATTTTGCGTGTAAACGGGTTGTGTCATTAATAAAGGTGCAGAAGCTGCCATATATAACGGCTTTGGCTCCACCCAATAATTTTGTTTGTTGAAAGCATAAGTAGGTAAATCTACTTTTTGCCTTGTTTCATCTTGATAGAAGAACTGCCAATCGGGCTCAACACCATTGAGCCAAAGCTGCCCCAATGCTTTTAATATAGATTGCGATGCAGGACATTCTTGTTCCGGCTTTTCTAATGAAGAGATTGCGGTTACAGGTTTACCTGCTGCCTGCTGTCGGGTAAGTGTAGCCACAGACTTTCCCGGACCAAGCTCTAAGAAAAGATCGTATTGATTATCTATCAACTGCTGCACCGCTTGCCCAAAACGAACAGTCGCCCTTAGATGCCCTGCCCAATATGCCGGATTTGTTGCTTCTTCTGCTTTTAGCCAGTCACCTGTAACACTTGAAACAATAGGTATAAGCGGTTCATTGAGTTGTGTATTTTTTACTACTTCCTCAAAAGGAGCCACAACGCTATCCATCATGTGAGAATGAAAGGCATGACTAGTAGATAACAATCGGTTCAGTATACCAAGTTCGGTGAGTTGTGCGCTCAGTTTGCTGATAGCCATTTCTGACCCTGCAACAACAGATAGTTGAGGGCTATTAATAGCTGCCAATGCAATATCGTCAGATAAGTATGGTTGTATCTCTTCCTGACTCAACCGCACAGACAACATACTACCACCCGGCAAACTAGCCATCATTTTACCGCGAGTAGCAATGAGTTTTAAACCATCCTTCAGAGAGAATATACCTGCAAAATATGCTGATACAAACTCGCCTATGCTGTGCCCAACAAATGCAGATGGGAAAACACCCCAACTCATCCACAATTTACCCAATGCATAACCTATTGAGAATAATGCGGGTTGACTATATGCTGTATTTTTAATTTTTTCTGCTGCGGCTTCTGATTCTATCTCCGGGTAAATTATGTCCAGAATGTTCTCATTCAGCTCCGGTTGCAATATAGTGGCACACTCATCCATTGCCTGACGAAATACCCTTTCTGACTCATAAAGTGAGCGCCCCATATTCAGGTACTGATCCCCCTGTCCGGGGAACATAAATACAAGATGCTGTGTTTTTTGTTTGTGCTGCTTTGTGTTAGCAGAGAACGTTACGTTATTGGCAGATTGAGCAATAAAATCTGCGCCATCTTTTGCTACTACAAACCTTCTATAATTAAAATCAGCACGAGTTGCATGCAGACTATATGCTATATCTGCCAGATCTTTAGCTGGATTGCTTTTTATATCGGCTACCAGCTTATTTGCATAAGCATCAAGACTCTGCTCTGCTTTTGTTGACCAACATAATAATTGTGCGGGTCTTGACCTACCCGACCTAACAGGTTGACGCTCCGCCTCTATAATAATTATATGTGCATTTGTGCCACCCACACCAAAAGAGCTGACACCTGCAATTCGTTTTTTTGTTGACTCCCAATTCCTGAGTTCAGTATTTACATAAAACGGACTATGCTCAAAATCTATATATGGATTTGGCTGCGTATAATTAATGGAAGGAGGTAATTGCTTATGCTGCAAAGCAAGACAAGCTTTAATAAAACCTACTACACCTGCTGCAGTTGTAAGATGGCCAAAATTACTTTTAACAGAACCTATGGCACAAAACTGCTGCTGTGCCTGTTCACCAAATGCTATATTCAAACCTTCTATTTCTATAGGGTCGCCCAATGGTGTGGCGGTGCCGTGCGCTTCGATATAACTGATATCAGCAGGAAGTATACCGGCATCATCAATAGCCATGCTTATGGCTGCTGCCTGCCCTTCCGCACTTGGTGCAGTAAAGCTACCCTTACCTCCACCGTCATTGCTCAGACCAACACCCTTAATAACAGCAATGATATGATCACCATCCTTTATAGCTTGCTCTTTATTCTTTAATAATACAACACCTGCACCGTCGCTAAACACCGTTCCTTTGGCAGCAGCATCGAAAGGACGGCAATGACCGTCATTACTCAGAATGGCGCCCTCTTCATACAAGTGACCCGAATTAACCGGTGTTGTAATATTTGCACCTCCTGCTAATGCCATGTCGCACTGACCGTTCCGGATACTCTGTACTGCCTGTGCAATGGCTACTAATGAAGTAGAGCAGGCAGACTGT
Organism: Chitinophagaceae bacterium; assembly: GCA_947454715.1. Taxonomy (GTDB): domain Bacteria; phylum Bacteroidota; class Bacteroidia; order Chitinophagales; family Chitinophagaceae; genus Flavipsychrobacter. The sequence continues at coordinate 4,600 of CANGMZ010000075.1, read as the reverse complement.
ACATTTACGGCAGGACCTTTAAGATCGAGCGAGTAAGCTGTGCGGCTGGCTACATAATCTTTATCATTCAACGTAACTATCTGAAACCTACCGACATTATCAATAAGATCATCGTTACCAGTAACATTATTGGCATAATAAGAATTAAAACGTACTCCGGCAAACACACCTATAGTACCGTCATATTGCTGCGGCACGTATCCACCACGCTCCAATGCTTCCCAGGCTATTTCTAAAAATATGCGCTGTTGAGGGTCCATCAATGCTGCTGACTTAGGGTTAATACCAAAGAAACCGGCATCAAATTCTTTCACATCTGCAACTATACCTTTAGCTTTTACATAAGCCGGATTATCTCTAAGTGAAGCCGGTATTGACGCATCTAGTTCACTATCAGCAAAAAAAGTAGTTGTTTCTTTACCATTCTTGATCACATCCCAAAACTCCTCAATAGAATCGGCACCGGGAAAACGACCCGACATACTAATTACTGCTATATCTGCATTTGCAGAGTGATTTTTTTCGCGTTTTTTTTGTGTGGCAGGTTTACCGTCTAAAAATGCGGCCAGGTCTTTAATTTTCGGAAACTGATATAGCTTCACCACAGGCAAGTGCAACCCATGAGCTGTCTTTAACAACGCTACAGACTTTTGTGCCAATAATGAAGAACCACCCAGTTCAAAAAAATTATCTTCCGTACCAACTCTTTCCACTCCCAACAATTCCTTCCAGACTCCTGCTATCAATGCTTCGGTTTTAGAACCGGGTGCCTGATAGCTATTACTGAGTAATGTAGAGGCATCGGGATTGGGTAATGCCTTTTTATCTACCTTGCCATTTGGGAAAAACGGAAACTCAGGCATATTCATCAATAACTGCGGCACCATATATGCCGGCAGTTTTTCCTCCATATAACTGATGATGGCTTTTTTATCGTACCCATCAGGGCACACAACATAGCCAACCAGCCTCTTTTCTCCGCTTACACCTTCCTTCGCTAAAACTACACTCTGTTTAACACCAGGGGCTTTTTGCAGTATATTTTCTATTTCTCCAAGTTCTATTCTGTACCCTCTGATCTTTACCTGATCATCTATCCTGCCCAAAAATTCGACGTCTCCATCTGCATTTCTGCGCGCCAAATCACCTGTGCGATATAATCTTGCATTAATGTCACTACTCCATTTGTCAGGTACAAACCTTTCCTCTGTCAATTCAGGTCTGTTAAGGTAGCCACGCGCCACACAAGTGCCTCCAATAAATATTTCACCGGTTGCGTCACCGGTTACCTCTACTCCATTTTCATCGAGTATATATACGACCGCATCGGTAAAAGGTTTTCCTATTGGTATAGTATGACCATAGTTTATCGTATCTGTTATTTCATGGAGTAACTGACCTACAGTGGCCTCCGTGGGGCCGTAGTGATTTACCAATATGCAGGAACGTGATGATGCAGGAAGAATATTCCTGATCATGGATGTGTATAATGCCTCCCCGCCAAACATGAGTATTTTCTTTGGCAATAGCTCAACACCATTGAGTGCCAACGATTTCCAATGTGAAGGAACAATCTTCAAACAATCTATCTGATGTTTGTTGAAATAAGCATGTATATAGGCAACATTATTATAGTCTTCTTTAAAAAACAAGTGCAATTCACTACCCTGCATGAGCAACCCAAATAAATGAGTAATCACGGAGTCGGCAGCAAAAGAAACCCCAAGCGCAAAAGAACGGCATTCGGGATAAGGTAACCTGTTAAATAAACCACCAATATAATCTACTATAGATTTATGCTCTATAAGCACACCCTTTGGCATGCCGGTAGAACCGGATGTATAAATAACATAAGCAACATTATCTGCAGTTACAGAAACTGTAACAGGAGTTGTGGTAGTTTCATTGATAATAGCCCAGTCATTATCTGCTAATAAAATAGTTTTATCTGTTGCAGCTGACAAGAACCTTGGCGACTGACTATCTGAAATAACCACTGCTGCAGCGGTGTCATTGATCATGTACCTGATACGCTCCTCGGGGAATTCTGCATCTATAGGCACGTAAGCACCACCTGCCTTTAATATGCCCCAAATACCAATAACCATATCGAGCGGGCGATACACACATATTGGAACAAGTGTCTCCGGCTTTATGCCTGAAGCAATAAGGTAATGAGCCAATTGGTTAGACCGCTCATCTAATTGTTGATAGGTGAGTTCAATATCATTAAATTTCAGTGCCAAATTTTCCGGAGAAATTTTAGCCTGACGAGCAAATATATCTATAACCGTATCTGTACTGATCATTAGTGATCTAATAAATTATAATTATGTACCAATAGTAAAACACTACCTATTGTAGTAGTATTACCATTGAAAGCCTAAATTAGCACAACAATTTAAACTTTTCATCAAAATTATGGTCAGGCTGAACGAATAATATATCGGTAACAATTTCAGACCTGCTCAGCTACATGTTTTCCGACCGAAAAACCGCTACATTCAGCAATAGCAAGGATTTGCGATACAAATACAAGTTACAAAATTACGGTACTAATCACTACTATATAAATTTATAAATGAAGAATATATTTATACATACATTAAATCAGACGAAATATTACCAATAGTTAATAAATAAAATTGCAGAAAATAAGGTTGTCACTAAATTGTCTTTTTTTGAAACAATACCCTCAAAAAACATAAAAGCGGCACGATCACAAAATTTACATAGAAACCGGATGCAAGTTGTTATTTCAGAACTACTTTTGCGGAAAGACGTAAATTAGTAACCCACTACCACTCAATGCCGAAAATAGACTTAGCCAAATTTAAAAATAAACACTTCCTGTCGTTGATGGGAAATGGTATTATTTCCTTATTCGGGCTGCTACAATTTGCATTGTTATATAAGGCCTTTTCTAAAGAAGACGTAGGTATATGGTTTTTCTTTATGGCTACTCAGAGCATTTTCGACTCCATAAGAAACGGTTTTCTGGGAACCGCCACCATAAAATTTTATGCCGGGGCTGAGCAGAAAAGAGCCGCCAACGTATTGGGTTCTGTGTGGTATCTGGCAATAGGTATAACAATGCTCATGCTTGTAGTCAATGGCAGTGCATACCTTGCCTTGCCCTTCATCTCCAATGCGCCTCTGATCATATCAATAAAGTGGGTGGGTATTACCATATTAAGCTCACTACCCTTCAGTGTGATATTCTGGAAACTGCAGGCGGATGAACATTATGGTACCATCCTTTGGCTGAGGTTCATTAACAATGGTTCTACTATTATTGCATTTCTAATTTTATTATTCTTAGGAAAATTCAGCTTACAGACAGCGTTGTTATGGAATTTTATTACCAACTGCCTCACCAGTGCGGTGGGCATAATAGCGAATAAAGGCGGGCTCAAAACCATAACGCAGCGATCTAAAGACACCATAACTGAATTGGTGAACTTTGGGAAATATAGTCTGGCTACCAACCTGAGCTCTAATCTGCTAAGAGCGGTAGATACTTATATTGTCACTTTTATGCTGGGCCCAGGAGCACTGGCTATATTAAGTGTACCGTCAAAATTGATAGAACTGGTAGAAATACCTTTAAGAAGTTTTGTAAGCACGGGTATGTCGTCTATGGCTACGGCATTTAATCAAAAAAATATGCACCAGGTGACCTATATACTCAAAAAGTATGCAGGTATGCTCACTATAGTATTCATTCCATTAGCAATAGGCATGTTCTTTTTTGCTGATATTCCGGTGAACTTATTGAGTAGCGGTAAGTACAGAGGCACAGAAGCAGCCAACCTCTACAGGTTTATTATGTTTAACGCCATACTCTACCCTATAGACCGCTTTAATGGCGTAACTCTCGACATAATACACCAACCCAAGATCAATTTTTATAAAGTACAGGTGATGCTGGTGGTCAATATTATTGCCGACTTCGTTTGCATAGGTTCTTTGCACAATGTTTATGGTGTACCATTAGCAGGGCTCATCACACTCTCTACCGGCATAGCCTTCGGTTATATTAATCTGAACAAATACCTAGAAGTGCGTATACCCGATATCATCACCACCGGGTTTTACGAAATAAAACTACTTGTAAGTCAGTTATTTAACAGGAAGAAGGTGAGGGGGTAAGTGTGGACTAAAAGTGTGTGCCTACTATAGTAGTAATCAGCTATGAATGCACTTATCATACTTGGGACTATAGTCTTTGCCGTTTGGTTTGGCTATAAGCTTGGCGAAGCGAAGAACAAGAAAGTAGATTAATATGCCTGGACTTGTGTATGTGGTAAAGGACCACGCCATAAACGGCAGAAGTACAGCAAATCTCATAGAAAGTATTAACCTACACCTATGTTACGCACACGTATAGCATTAACCTAACAAAAAAGATTAGGCATAGCAATTGAAACAGTAAATCTCTTTTGTAATATACATACGAACATCTATGTTTGTAGTCATTCTACTCACAAAGTAATCCAGAGGATATGAATAAAGAGCAAGGGAGAGAAATTATCGAAGTCAAAAATCAGATAGTGCAGCACTTCGACAAATCTGACTGGCTCGATTTGGGCTATACAAT
>CANGMZ010000074.1 GCA_947454715.1 Chitinophagaceae bacterium | reverse complement strand
ATTCAGATGGAGTAATGGTATTGGAGAGACTTTTTGTCTGATGATACCATATTTATATGGTGGTGCTTCCGGTGAGCCTGCAGAAATGGCTCCGAAAACTAATGAGCAAATTGGTGGTCGTGCAGATAAATTACCGCTCTATTGGGGACCTCAACCATTTCTAAGTGGTCCGGTATACTTTGGTGCAATTATATGTTTCTTGTTTGTACTTGGTCTGTTAGTGGTTAAGTCTGCTCATAAGTGGTGGATAGTGGCTGCTAGTTTTATTGGTATTATGCTTTCTTGGGGTAATAATTTTGAAGGAGTTAACTATTTCCTTTTTGATCATTTACCAATGCTTAATAAATTCAGAACGCCATCTATGGCATTGGTTATTCCACAATTCTTATTCCCTTTATTGGGTATTTGGGGTGTTCAGGAATTACTGGATAACAAGAACGACAAGGCAGCAATGTTAAAAAGCCTGATGATGGCTACAGGCATCACAGCGGGTCTTTGTGTATTGTTGGGCTTAGGTGGTAGTATCTTCTTCAATTTTACAGGTGGGGGAGATGCGGGTTATCAACCGGAATTGGTGAATTTGTTAAAACAAGACAGAGCTACTCTGGCAATGACCAGTTCATTAAAGAGTGCAGCTTTTATACTTATTGCAGCAGGTTTGTTGTGGGCATTATTGAAAGATAAGATTAAGCCAATGGTAATGATTGGTGGTTTAGGTTTGTTGATTGCTATTGATTTGATTCCCGTTGCTCACGATTACCTGAATGATAGCAATTATGAAGATGCTTCAGAATATGAATCAACTTTCCAACCAAGAGAGGTAGATAAAGCAATTTTGAGAGACAAGGATCCATATTATAGAGTTTTAGATTTGTCTAAAGACACATATAACGATGCGATTCAGGCGTATTTTCATAAATGTGTTGGCGGTTATTCGCCTGCAAAAATGGAAATGTATCAGGATCTTATTGACAGACACATGAGTCGTGGCTATAATGGTGAGGTACTAAATATGCTCAATACTAAGTATATTATTGTCGGTGGTCAAAAGAGTGCTCCTCAGGTAATACCAAATCCTAATGCATGTGGTAATGCATGGTTTGTTGATGAAGTGAAGTGGATGAACAATGCTGATGAGGAAATTAACGGACTTACTGCTGCTAATCTTGGTGATACTGCTGCAAAACCGGGCGCATTTCAGCCTAAGAAGACTGCATTGATGCGCAACACGTTCCAGAAAGATATGGGTACATACGCTTTTGGAAAAGATAGTGCAGCGAGCATAAAACTGACCAAGTATGGATTAGATGATCTTTCTTTTGTCTCTAATAACAGCAAAGATGGTCTGGCAGTATTCTCTGACATCTATTATGCTAATGGTTGGAAAGCCCTGGTAGATGGTAAGGAAACGCCAATAATGAAGGCTAACTATGTATTAAGAGCTATAAAAGTGCCTGCAGGACAGCATAAAATAGAGTTTATTTTCCATCCTGACAGCTTTTATACCGGACAGAAAATAGCTACGGCCAGCAGCTTTTTATTGATTCTCTTGTTTTTGGCGGGTGTGTATGCTTTAATCATGGAGGCATCACCTAAAAAGAAACAAGCATGAGTGGATTAACCGGCATATTGAAGCGTATTTTCGGCATGCGTCAGGAAATGAGCTTCGGATTTTATATGACGGATTTTCTGTTCAGGCGCGTATTGCGTAATAATGCAAAAACGCCATGGGCAGTTCACCACACAACTACAATTCATTGCCCTGAAAATATAACAAAAGGCAAAAATGTGTTCCCCGGTGATTCTCCGGGAGTATATATAAATGCCCAAAACGGCATTAATATTGGGGCCTATAGTAATATAGGCCCCAATGTGGGGCTGATGTCTGTTAATCATGATGTAATAGATAATGGCAAACATCATTCAGGTCCACCTATAGAATTAGGCAAATTTTGTTGGATAGGTATGGGTGCGCTAATATTACCCGGAGTTCAGTTGGGTGATTTCACTACTGTAGGTGCCGGTGCTGTTGTAACTAAAAGTTTCCCGGAAGGCTATTGTATATTGGTGGGCAATCCTGCCAGAGTACTCAAATACCTAAATAAGGAAGAATGTGATGCCTTTGCAAAAACTAAAAAGTAGTTCATTACTCAATAACTCTTTTTTCATTTTCCTGATCAGGTTTTTCCCTTCTGTGGCAAACCTGGTGGTATTACTATATTATTCCCGCCAACTCGATATGCCGGCTTATGGTATTTATCAGAATTTTTGGGTGCAGATTTATTTCCTCTATCCTCTTGCCGCATTTGGTATACATGTGCTCATTACCACTTATGCACCATCAACCATTCTAAAGATTGCTCAAAAATTAAGTGCAACTCAATATGTAATTTACTCTGTTTGGGTTTTGCTCATCAGTGCACTTTTTGCATGGTTGCAACCATCATCATTGAATATGGGGTGGTGGTTACCAATGCTCTTTTTGATAGTGTTTGTTGCAGGAATTATCCTTGAGTCTTTTATAATTGTTTTAAAGGGCTTTAAGGCTTTGCTTATCATCAATATATTATATGCTATTAGCTATGTGCTCGTGCATAAACTTGTTTTAGCGCAAACGTTTTCTCATTATAATATATTTCTCTATTTATTATTGATTGGTGTTGGTAAAGTAGTATTGTCTACGCTTGTAGTACTATTCAATATCAGAAAGCATCAGGATGATGTACATGAAGAGTCAAGGTCCATAAATGAAATTAGAACGCTTTGGCTACACATGGGTTATTATGATATTTTACAGACACTTTCTACTTGGATTGATAAGTTTGTAGTGTCCTTACTACTTACAGCATCTCTATCAGCAATATACTTTAATGGCAGCCAGAACATCCCGTTTTTACCTATCATTCTGAGTGCTGCAGGGAGTGCAGTATTGTTGCAAATGAATAAAGTAAAAGCAACAAATGAAAATGAATCCTTGTTGCTGTTGATGAAAACCTCTGCTCGCTATTTGTCATGTGTGGTTTTCCCAATATTGTTCTTTTTGATGTTTTTCAGGTATGAAGTATTTAAAGTAGTACTTCCGGGTTATATAGATGCAGTGCCGGTATTTTTTATTATGCTGTTTATTCTGCCATTACGCATTTATAGTTTTCTTACTGTATTTCAGAAATTGCACAAAGGGCATATCAGTACCACTGGTGCAATTGGTGAATTGATATTAGCTTGCTTACTCATGTACCCTTTATATCTCTGGTTAGGGCTTCCGGGAATTGCATTGAGTTTTGTAATTTCTACTTATGCACAGGCATTTTATTACATGATTCACATTCGGAGCTTATTGAATGTTGGTTTTATGCAGATATTGCCCATCGCCAACTTGCTTATAAAAGTCTTAATTTTTTCAAGTCTGTTCATGGTCATCCATTATTTATTATCTTCATTGTTTGAAGCAAGGATAAGTATGTTGATAGGTATGAGTATCATGGCTATTGGTGTATTAACTGCGCTCTATGTAGAGGTAAGATCAGATAAAAATGGCAACGTCAGCTAGCAGAACGAAATTTAAGGACATCATTAATACCGGTTTTGGCGCTAACACAAATGCAGAAGGTGGGAGACTTGTAAACCCCGATGGCTCAAACAACCTGAAGAAAACAGGTATGCCATTATATGAGCGAATCAGTATTTATCATACACTACTGCGAATGAGCAGGTTTAAGTTTATGATTGCTATTTTGTTCTTTTATACGAGCATTAATCTTTTTTTTGCCTTTATCTATTTTGCAATCGGTGTAAATCATTTATCAGGTATAGATATCAATCATCCAATTTGGATGCGTTTCGTAGAAGCGTTTTTCTTTAGTTCACAGACACTTACTACTGTGGGTTACGGCCATGTAGCACCTTCAGGTTTATTGACCAATTTTGTTGCATCAACCGAATCATTGTTGGGCATTTTGGCTTTTGCTGTTGTAACAGGTCTTATTTATGGTCGTTTTTCCAGACCTAAAGCTTATTTATTATTCAGCAAGAACATGCTTATTGCACCATACAGAGGTAGTAAGGCACTGATGATAAGACTTGCAACTTATAAAAATAACCACCTGACGGATGCTGAAGCACAACTAACGGTTGCCATGCATGTGATGGAAGACGGTAAAAAAATCACTCGTTTTTATCAATTACCTCTAGAAATTAGCAGAGTAACTTCCTTGGCATTAAGTTGGACTGTTGTTCACCCAATAAATGAAGATAGTCCACTCGCAAATCTTACAGAGGAGCAAATGAACGAAGCTAAATTGGAAATAATTCTGAGCATTAAAGCATTTGATGATCATTTTTCTAATACTGTACAGCAACGTACTTCTTATAGTCACAATCAACTGGTTTATGGTGCAAGATTCTTACCTATGTTTGATAGAGCAAGAGAGGGGGCATACACCATATTAGAATTAGATAAGATCAATCATCATGAAAAAGTAGTTATTGTTGAAGATGTAACTGGTTAATTATCAATAGAAGGTTAGCCTGTAACACTATACTGGCTGCATTTAACGTTTTAAACTACAGGGGATTAAATACAAGTTGATACATCTTTTATATTTTTGACTAAAATCTGAACACTTGGCAGCGCTATTATTTTATTTAGTCATCCCATTTATTTATTTACTTTCATTATTGCCTTTTCCTGTTCTATATGTTATCTCTTATGGGGTATATATATTGTTATACCATATTATTGGGTACCGTAAAGAGGTTGTTATAGATAATCTTCGAAGATCTTTCCCGGAAAAAAGCGAAGCCGAAATAAAGAAAATAGGAAAAGACTATTATCGTTATCTGTGTGACTTGTTTCTTGAAACGTTTAAAACATTGACGATCAGCAGAAAATCAATGCTGAAGCATTGCTCATTTGCACCGGGTGCCTTAGAATTGTTCAACAAATTGGCTGACGAAAAGAGGAGTGTAATATTGGTTTTAGGTCATTATGGTAATTGGGAGTGGGCAGGGAACACATTTAGTCTGCTGTGCAAACAACAGTTATATGTTATTTACCATCCTATTGGTAATAAATACTTCGACCAACTCATGTATAAGATGAGGACACGTTTTGGCACTAAGCTTATTTCTATGAAAAATACGTTCAGAGAGATGATTGCCAACAGAAATGAATTGAATATTACAGCGTTTATTGCTGATCAAACACCATCAAATCAAAACGCATATTGGACAAATTTTCTGCATCAGGATACACCGGTGTTCAGAGGTACAGAAATCATTGCTAAAAAACTAGATAAGCCGGTTGTTTATATATCAATCAATAAATTAAGCCGAGGTTATTATCAGATGAATGCAGAAATGTTATGTGCTGACCCGTCAACAACTACAGAAGGTCAAATATCTGAAATGCATACAAGAAGATTAGAGCAAGATATTATTGCTCGCCCTGATATTTGGTTGTGGTCACACAGGAGATGGAAACACAAAAGACCGGTAGAAGCATAAAATTGAGTTGTGATTAGGTATATTTTACACCCAAATTAGTAATCGCTCATCTATATTGTTCAATATAGAATCATACGCATACATATACCTTATATTTGCACCTGGAATAATCATATTATTATAATAATGAGTTTGCTCTCTGTTTCCAATATCTACAAAAAACACGGTGAAGAAGTTGTAGTCAATAACGTGAGTCTGACACTTGAAAAAGGTCAGAAAGTAGCTATTGCCGGGGAAACAGGTAGTGGTAAAACAACACTTATGCGCATTATTGCCGGCTTAGGTCAGGCGGATAGTGGTGAGGTTTTGTTTGAAGAAAAAAAAGTAAAGGGTACAAGTGAAAAATTAATGGCAGGGCATCAGGGTATTGCATATTTGTCGCAACACTTTGAACTCAATAACAATTACAGAGTAGAGGAGATTATAAACTATGCCAATAATCTTACGAAGGAGTCGTCGGATGCACTTATAGATGTATGTCATATCAGGCATCTCTTAAAAAGAGTAACGCAGACACTTTCCGGTGGAGAGCGCCAACGCGTAGCATTGGCAAGATTAATAACACAGACACCACGATTACTATTGCTGGATGAGCCGTTTTCTAATATGGATCTCATCCATAAAAACACCTTGAAGGCGGTAATTGAATTTGCATCGGGCAGGATGGGTATTACCTGTATGCTCATATCACATGACCCTTATGATTTACTTCCTTGGGCTGATGAACTATTTGTGATGCAAAATGGAAGGATTGTGCAACGCGGTGCACCTATAGACGTCTACAGATCTCCTATTAATACTTATGTTGCTGGTTTACTAGGCAAGTACAGTCTCATTACACTTGAATTAGCAACTTCATTGCCGGGTGGTTACAGTAGAAAACCATACATAAGACCGGAAGAAATTTTTATTGTAGAAAATGATGCAGAATCATTGCCTGCACGAATACAAAAAGTACTCTTTTATGGCAGTTATTATGATTTAGAAGTAGCCATTGCTAACCAAATACTTACCGTTCGTACTGAAAAGCCAGGATTTATGGAAGGTGAGGTGGTATACATAAAGCTATAAGTATTTATTACCAATCTGAAATTGTTATTGTACAACTTGCTACTGAAGCCTTTTGTTCGTTGGTATTATATATAATCAACTGATTTATAGTCAGTGGGCTTTATTCGCACATACTTCTTTTTGCTAGTCTACCTTTGTATCTACTAAGATGTTACTTTTGCAAAAAATACACAGCTCATGTCTTCTTTTGAAGCTTCTTTAGAGTACGCGCAAAGTCAGGATCAAATCGATATACTTTTCCCATTCAGGGAGCGTTTTCTGTTTCCTCAGCACAATAATAAAGATGTTCATTATTTCTGCGGTAATTCATTGGGTTTGCAACCTAAAATGGTAAGCTACCTGATGCAGAAAGAATTAGAGGACTGGGGTAAGTATGGTGTAGAAGGGCATTTTAATGCAACATACCCTTGGTTTTCCTACCATCATTTCTTTGCGGAGCGATTGGCAAAGATTGTTGGGGCGAGTAAGGAGGAAGTGGTGGCAATGAATACACTCACAGTGAACCTTCATTTGCTGATGCTTTCTTTTTATAGACCACAAGGCAGCAGGTATAAAATCATTATGGAGGCAGGTGCGTTCCCTTCTGATCAATATGCTATGGAGACGCAAGTGAAAATGCATGGTTTTGATCCTTATGATGCCATTATTGAAATTACACCTCGTGAGGGTGCATACATTATAGAAGAAGAAGACATACTCAGTGCTATTGCAGATGCCGGTGATTCTCTGGCATTGGTCATCATGGGTGGTGTTAACTACTATACCGGTCAATTATTTGATATTGAGCGCATTACTGCAGCAGCTCATGCCGTGGGTGCTTATGCAGGTTACGATTTGGCACATGCTATAGGTAATGTACCTTTAAAGTTGCACGATTGGCATGTAGATTTTGCTTGTTGGTGCTCATATAAATACTTAAACTCGGGGCCGGGTGGAGTAGGTGGTGCTTATGTACATGAAAAATATGGTGACGACCCATATTTCTTCCGTCTTGCAGGCTGGTGGGGTAATGATGAAAAGACTCGTTTTAAAATGCAGAAAGGATTCGTTCCACAGAAAGGGGCTGCAAGTTGGCAAATGAGCAATGCTCCGGTATTTAACATGGTAGCGCACAACGCATCTCTGGATATTTTTGATAAAGCAGGGATGAAAGAATTACAAGACAAGAGCAAAAAACTTACTGCATATCTTGAATTTCTGTTGAGGCAAATAACAAATTTGTCTTTTGAAATAATTACCCCCGCTGACCCATCTAGAAGGGGAGCGCAATTATCTATGTTGTTTAACGAAAGAGGCAGAGAAGTGTTCGATCATCTTACCGCTAATGGTGTTATTGCAGACTGGAGAGAGCCAAACGTTATCAGAGTGGCTCCTGTTCCAATGTACAATACTTATGAAGATGTATATATGCTTTACGAAATACTTCGCAATATCTAAATAACAACGTCAATTTCATTGGCTAATTTTCTGTCTTTTTCAGTGACAATATCGCCTTTGTCGTGCGTGTTTAGCCATATTTCAACCTTGTTGTAAGTATTCTTCCATGTTGGGTGGTGGTCATGTTTTTCTGCAAGCAGGGCTACCTTTGTCATGAATGAAAATGCTTCAATGAAGTTGTTGAAGGTATATTGTTTGTATAGCGTATTATCTTTTTCCTGCCAGCTCATAATATCTTAGTGTTAGTTTCATAAATGTAAGCAAGTGGCTGCTGATAATATCATTATTTATTACCACTGTGAATGGTCCAAAATGCCGGAATACTGACGTAAATCATTCGCATTAATCATTCAATAAGTAAAAAGTACCATTAAAAGCTCGAATTATACAATTGCAGGAGCGCATTGAGCAGTACCTTTGTCATATCATGCAAAAGGTAAAAAAGACCATTCCTGTATATGACATTTGCTCACTTCACGATGCAGATGACAGACAAAATGATGTAATAGCACAGACTTTTGCAGAGTACTTACATATTCACCCAAATCTGAGTGCTTCACACAGACATTCTTTTTATCATTTTTTACTGTTTACAAAGGGGAGCGGATACCACACTGTCGATTTTGAACAGTTCCCTGTAAATGCCGGTCAAATCTATTTTATGATACCAGGCCAGGTTCATAGTTGGAATTTTGAAGGTGAGGCAGACGGCTATATTATTAATTTTTCAGAAGATATATTTCGTTCGTTCCTCACTAATCAGGAATATTTGGAACAGTATCCCTTTTTCAGAGGTTTTGCAAAGGATAGTGTAATTCAACTTAATGAGCAAGTAGCGGCAGATATAGCAACTATTTTTCAACAGATAATTGCAGAAGTTAAAGAGGATAACTCGCAAAGCATGGATATGATTTGTGCAAGACTAATTTCCTTGTTTATTCTTGTCAATCGTACAAATGGAATAGTCGCGAATAGACAGATTCCTATGCAAAACCAATTAACATTATTCAATTTCAGAAAATTAGTAAATACCTATTACGCTGAAAAGAGACTGCCAAAAGAATATGCTGCAATACTATATGTAACCCCTAATCACCTGAATGCACTCTGCAATGACTTACTGGGTATATCGGCAGGTGAATTGATCAGAGATAGGGTATTGCTTGAAGCCAAACGATTATTGGTAAATGTAGATATCAGCATCAGTGAAATAGCTTACCAACTAAATTTTACAGATAATTCATATTTCACTAAGTTCTTTAAAAAATATACCGGAGTTACTCCTGAAGAATTTAGAAAAAATTTTAAATAACAATATCATGTGTGCCCAACATTCTAAGCCAAAAAGTAATCTTATTGCCAGTGTATTGACGAACAGTTGTCCACGTTGCAGAGCTGGGAAATTGTTTTCTAACAGTAATCCTTATAACCTTAAAACAATGATGGACATGCCGGAAAACTGCCCTGTTTGCGGTCAACCATTTGAGTTACAGACGGGTTTTTACTTTGGTACAGGTTATGTTAGTTATGCTTTATGTGTAGCAATAATGGCTACTTTTTTTGTAGCTACTTATGTATTCGGTTTTATATCTATCCATGATAATAGCATATTTTATTGGTTGGGAGCCAATGCAGCATTACTCATACTCCTTCAACCAATAATACAAAGACTTTCTCGGTCAATCTGGATTGCAATCTTTGTAAAGTACGAGCGTAATGCAGAGGTGTTGCAACATTAATAGCTGTTTAGGAGATTATTTCTGCATTTCTTGTTTATTTGATATTATGTAGCTAAAGCTGCAAATAATAACAACAGAAAGCGCGCCAACAACATTTAACCATAAAAATGATATTACATCACATAGATAAACAGCAATTACCAATAGCTCTGTGATAATAGCTGCGGTGAATACAAAATTGCCTTTTACACTTTTCATGTAAAAAGCGACAAGAAAAATACCCAAGATAGTACCATAGAATAATGACCCTAGTATATTGACTGCTTCAATAAGCGACCCTAATTTTGCTGCAAACATGGCTACACCAATGCAAAATAACCCCCACATTAAAGTGTGGAGCCTGCCATATTTCAGCTCTTGTTTTGGTGTTAGGTCGCAACGACCACGAAGGTGAATATCCATCAGCGATGATGCGGCCAAAGAGTTAAGTGCAGCAGATATAGAACCCCACGATGCCAATATAATAACAGCAAACAGTAAGCCAATAACCCCTACAGGTAGTGAGTTCTTTACAAAATAGAGGAAGATATAGTTGGTGTCATTTTTATCAGGGCTATAATGTTTATCAGCAATTGTTTTGGAGACATTATCGCGAAGAATCTTTATTTGTTGCTGCGTAGTTTGGTAATCTTTAATGGTCGTTTTTAGTTGTGCGTTGCCGTTATGTTTTCTTTGCTCTGTTATTTGGATGGTTTGTTTTTCTTGTAATGCATGTAGTTGATTGTAACGATTTTGCAGATCATTTGCCAGTGCAGGTTCACTAGCCGTAAACTTATCATAAGCACCCGGATTAAAATATAAAGGAGCTGGAGAAAAACTATAAAATGAAAACACCAAAGCACCGATTAATAATATCAAAAACTGCATAGGTATTTTTACCATGCCATTAAGCAGTAAACCCAGCTTCCCTTCTCGCTCCCCCTTAGCACTGATATACCTTCCAACTTGACTCTGATCTGTACCAAAATAGGAGAGCGCAAGAAAAAATCCCCCAATAATACCACTCCATATATTATACTTGTCTTTCCATGAAAAATCTGTAGTGATAACATTCAATTTTCCTGACTTTCCTGCAATAAATAATGCATCCCCCATACCGACACCATTGGGTAGACGGTGAACAACCAAATAACCTGCAATACCCATAGCACTTAAAATAATTAGAAACTGTAACTTTTGAGTATGTGCCACTGCTTTTGCGCCACCGGAATAAGTATATATCAATAGTAAGCCGCCGGTAATCACATTTGCTAAATAAATGTTTAATCCCAGAATCGAAGACAATATAATTGCCGGTGCATAAATACTAATGCCCGTTGATAAACCTCGTGAAATAAGAAATAATAGTGAGGTGAGTAAGCGGGTCTTTTTATCAAATCTTTTTTCAAGATACTCATAAGCAGTATAGACATTCAGTTTTCTGAATATCGGAATGAATGTTATACTGATAACAACCATTGCTATAGGTAAGCCAAAATAATATTGAACGAACCGCATGCCGTCGGTATATGCCTGACCGGGTGCAGATAAAAAAGTAATAGCACTGGCTTGTGTTGCCATAATGCCGAGTAGAACAATATACCATGGCATCTCTTTATCTGCAAGTAGATATGAGTGAGCGCTACTTTGCTTACGACCTTTATATAGACCATACGCAATCATTGAAGACAATGTTAAGAAAAGTACTAACCAGTCGGTAAAGCTCATTGCCAGTAGCGGGTGAACCAAATATAGAATATGATTTGAATAATAAGAGATACGAGTACCACTAAATACCAATTATTCCATTTTGATTTTTTATCTGTTTTCATGAATATAATACAGTAAAAATAGTGATAACAGTTGTGTCAGCAATTAGAAAAGAGCACAATATTCTTTATTTATGATTTTCTTATACTGTTTTTGAAGTTTATGAAAATTACCGGAGTGAATGATTAACAATAAAATAAGCCTTGCTCTGTTTGGAGCAAGGCTTATTTTGAAAATTGATTCTGTACTTATTCTTTTATTAATTTTTTTGTGATTTTTTTATCTCCTGAAGTAATTTCAAAAAGATAAATACCAGCAGCGAAATTATTAAGCGAAATGGCTACTGTTCCATTTTTTACAATACCCAAATCGTTATTATAAACATTGATACCTGCCATATCAAATACAGTAATGTTGGTTTTGTTTTTAACGTCGTTATTAAACGAAATTGTTAAGTTGTCATTTGCCGGGTTAGGGTATAGGTCTACTTTCAAATTGTTCATTGTAGCAAAATTCTCAGGAGCAATGGTAGTTAATTCAAACCTTTTATTGCCTTGAGACATGCTGTCTTTAGTAATTGAAAATCTATATTCCTGTCCATCTTTTACTTGTGTGTAGTTTTCTAAAAGATTATCGTGGAGATATAAAGATTTCCCTTCAGGCATATCAGAATTCTCAACTTTAATTATAAAATCATTGGCGTAAGTACTATTTATACCAAGAGGTATTATATTACCTAATACATAAGGGCGAGCATCAATAGCCAATTTCTTATTGTCAGCTGATATGCTATAAAAATTAAAATCTGCACCTGTTGGCTTTATCGCATCATTATCAATATCTTCAGCTTCAGTAGCGTTGCTATTAAAATTGATGTGCAGCATATCCCACAAATGATAATTAGTATCATAAATATACAATGAAGTATTCTTAGTACTTGCTTTAAACAAGTAAGTAGTTGCATCAGATCCTTTATGATTTTCATTGAATACCAATGAATCTCCATCATGTGCTGCTCTTACCTGATATGCGGCATTTGCTTGCAGATAATATGGAGTCGGAGCACCTGTACCTATCATAATTGCTTGATATTGACCTGCTGCACCTAATGATTCATTCCAAACATAAAAGGCAGAACCTGTAATGTTACCAGAAGACTTTGCATTATATAAAACTGTACCAATATCAACTGGCGATGGGTAAGGATTTCCCAAAAGGTTAAGATCTTGATTAGCAGTACTACCTTTCGCCATGTGAACAATTTGAGTGCCTTGATTAATAGTACCAATCATGTGAATATTTGCAGCAGATGGTGTGTAACTGCCATAACCTAATCCTTCCCCTTTTGCGCCCCTTACAAATAAACGTATAGCCTGATATCTTGACATTAAGTTAGAGTCTGCTGCGGCTGAAGTTATATTAGTAAATGCCTTCCATCCCGGATCATAACTAGCTGAACTATTGCTGATGTAAGTATTATATCTATATGCGGAAGAAGCATTGGAAGTTGTTGTAGTGAACCCATTTGCAGCACCACCGGTTCCTGTTATGTCAACGTATTGCTGTATTTGAGCTAAAGATAATGAAGTATTAAATGGATGACTCCAGAATCGATAACGACGATAGTTGCCTTGAATGTATTGTTGAACGTGAATTTTACCATTAATTGAAGATCCTGAAGCTATAGGTGCAATACGAGCAGTACGCATATCATCTGAGTATAAAGTGAGGCTGTCGTTTGTGTTGAGTATACCTGATGTCATCGTCAAAGCATTTGTCACTGTCAACTTAGCGCCTGTATCAATAGATACACCTGCAGCATTGCTGATTTCTACATTGTCAATTTTACCTTTTCCTGATATTTTCTGAGCACTATTATTATTAAATACAACTGCCCCATTACCACTAATAACACCATTATGTATAAAGTCGCCTTTCACTTTCAATTTTCCTCCGGAATTGATAGCAATAGAGACAGATGAGTCTATGTTCAGATTTCTAACTGACAGAGTTGTTGATGCTGGTATTGAAGGATAGTATGCAGAACCTGCAGAGATAACTACATCGTCAGTAGAATCCGGAACAGAATGATCGTACCAGTTGCTATTTGTATTCCAGTTAGTTTCTTGTCCTGGATGACCACCTACCCACATTCTTGCAATAGCTGATACCAAAACACTAACCTGATCACTGCCACAATAATTGGTAATGGTATAGTATATAATACTACTACCCACATGATTTGAATGTATATTACCTGTACTATCTACTGATATAGCTGATGTATTTGAACTGCTCCAAACACCACCTGGAGTAGCATCTGCTAATGAGCTTGTTACACCAACTGAAATAATTGTATTACCGGTAATAGGAGCGATTGTTCCAATATCGTTAACTGATGTTATATTGTTAGTGCCTGTAGCACCTGCACAACCTGATGCATTTGTATAGTTTACAGATACGTTTTTAATACCTCCAGTTAGCCATTTTAGTGATACCCTGTAATCAGTGTTACTAATACCTCCGGAGATAATGCTGTAATCAATTCCTGCAGTGCCTGGTAATACCCATGAATAGGAAGTATTTCCTGATTGGGTTGTATAGGTAACCAATTGACCAGTGCAAATTGCTGAATCCGGATGTGTAATGAATGTTGGAACTGGTAAAGAATTAACTGTTAATAATATAGCAGAAGTGCTACTACAACCTAGGGCGCTGGCACCTATGATTGTATATGTTGTTGTACTGGTAGCATTGCAGTTTACAGAAGCCCCGGTCGTTGTATTTAAGCCTGTTGACGGCGCCCAACTATAAGTTGCAGCACCTGAAACCGAAATTGTTGCTGTATTGCCAATACAAATTGTAGGTGTTGCCGTTGTAGGGTTAATGGTTGGTAATGGATTAATAGTTATTTGCTGAGTAGCACTATTCACACAACCATTTGTGTTTATGCCTGTAATAGTGTAGGTAGTTGTAGTAGATGCAGAGCAATGTACTGATGAGCCAGTAGTAGTAGTTAGGCCAGTTGCCGGCGACCAGGTATATGATGTAGCTCCAGTTGCAGACATATCAGTAGATGAGCCATTGCAAATAGCTGATGATGCCGCACTAGGAATAATTGTTGGCAGTGGATTTATTGTAACTAACTGAGTAGTAGTATTAATACATCCATTATTATTTGTACCGGTTATTGTATACGTAGTTGTAGTTGTTGGACTTGCTGTAACCGATATGCCTGTAGTTGTGTTTAGTCCTGTAGCAGGTGACCAAGAGTAATTTACAGCGCCGGATGCAGCAATTGTTGTCGCATTTCCAATACAAATAGCTGTGTTACCTATTGTAGATGAAATTGTAGGTAATGAATTAACTGTAACAGTAACTGTATTGGTATTAACGCAACCATTACTGTTTGTTCCTGACACTGTGTATGTTGTAGTAATTGTTGGACTAGCAGTTATTGTAGTGCCTGTTGTTGCGCTTAACCCTGTAGCAGGAGACCAAGAATATGTTGTTCCTCCACTACCGGTTAGTGAAGTTGAAGAACCAATACATATAGCAGAAGAACCGGCACTTGCTGTTATTGTAGGAAGAGGATTTACTGTAATGGAT
>CANGMZ010000073.1 GCA_947454715.1 Chitinophagaceae bacterium | reverse complement strand
TGACTACTATGGCCATAGATACAATTGCGGGTACAGGTATTGCCACCTATAATGGTGACGGCTTACCAGCAACTGCGACCAATTTCAGGACTTACGATATGGCTATTAGTCCAACTGGTCTAATCTATATAGGCGATTATGTTTGTGATCGCATACGTATGATAGACGCCGCAGGTATTATGCATAATGTAGCGGGTACAGGTGTAGAAGGCTATAACGGGGATAGTATTGCTGCGACATCAGCGCAAATATTTGACCCACAGGGATTGGCTTTTGATAAATGTGGTAATTTATACGTTGCGGATGATCATAACAACCGTATACGTAAAATAGCCTTTAATCCCGACTGCAATACGCCTAGCCATGTAGGTGTAATAAATGTAAATGATAGCAAGGCAATAAACGTGTACCCTAACCCTGTGTGGAATGAAGTACATGTGGATGGGCTTAATTCAACTTCAGAGTATACCCTATATGACCTTACCGGCAGGCAGGTAATGAAAGGTATGCTACAGCCAGGTAGTAATAAACTGAATATACAGCTACTCATACAGGGTATTTATACGCTGCAGGTGCAAGATGGTGCAGGTAAGCGGGAAGTGTGGAAGGTATTGAAAGAGTAGTAGTAAAGTTGAGTTATTGATACAAAACGAATGCGTCCAATAGTTGTTTGTCAGAAGGTCAACAATGGCGTGCAGTTGGCTGCTAGTGAACGTACAAACAATAGCGAGCATATAAAAGTACATCTATAAACGGAGAGGGGTTATGCGCTGCATAACCCCTCTCCGTTTATTTTATATCTGTGTTTTATAAAATGATATTGTATTGCGAATTATCTGCGACCGCCGGAGTGTCCGCCACCTGAGCTACGGCTACCACCTCCACCAGAGCTGCGACTTCCGCCGCCACCGCCTGAACTACGAGTACCACCTCCGCCGCCGCCAATGCTGCGGGTTGCACCACCACCACCGAAGCTGCGACCGCCACCTGATGGTGCTGAGTATGAGCGGGTTCCACCACCATTAGTATATCCCTGACTGCGGCCTTGACCTCTGAATACATTGTTACCGCCATTGCCACCACCAAAGAGACGTGCAAAACCGCTGCGCTGACGCACATTGCTGCGATCTGTGTTTTGTACTTGCTGCGATGTTCTGCCGGTGCTTTGCATTGCCTGATTTCTGCCACCACCTGATAAGTATGCACTGTTGTTAAATGCTGAAGGGCGAACTGTGCCGGGAGCTGTTCTGAGCCCGCTGCCTGAGCCACGCACTCCACTGTACCCTACTACCTGACGCGGACCATAGCCAACACCACCACGAGTGCCTGCATATTCACCGGTGTTGTAGTATCTGTTCCAATAACCGCCACCATAGTAACCGCCATAATACATAGGGTAATTCCAATAACTGCCCCATGCGCCATAACCATACCAGCAATTGTAACCCCAAGCAGAAGACCAATAAGGACCAAAGCCAAAACTTACACCAAAATGAGGACGCCAAGGATTCCAGGAGTAATAAGGGTCTACCCAATACCTGTCGTACCAAAATGGGTTATAGAATGTGCTATAATACCCCATGTTGTAAAAGGAGTAGTTAAATCTGTTAATACGGGAACTGTAAGTTACACCTTCATCATTGTCGATGTAATCATCAGGGTTATCATAACTCTGGTAAACATCTCCACCAGACTGCTGTGCATTGTAATTATCTTGTCTTGAATTTCCGTTGTTACTGTACCCTGCTGCAGATTGCTGAGTACCCTGTTTCTGGTCATTACCGTTGGAATATATATCATCGACTTGAGCGTAGGAAACCTGTCCCAGACCCAATAACATACATCCTACAAAAAGAAACCGTTTCATTGTTTTTAGTTTTAAATAAAAAGCTATACTGAAATTACTATTTTTGCTTGATTTTACCAAAATATAGACCGCCAAAAGCGTGCCAAGTTTATTATGTCAAAGATTTTAACAACTCGTCAGGAAGATTACTCGCAGTGGTATAATGATATCATATTAAAAGGTGGCCTTGCCGACTATTCGGCAGTAAAGGGCTGTATGGTTATAAAGCCACATGGATATGCCCTTTGGGAGCACATGCGCGATGAACTGGACAGACAATTTAAAGCTACAGGTCATCAGAATGCCTATTTCCCGCTATTTATCCCTAAAAGCTTTTTAAGCAAGGAAGCTGCACACGTAGAGGGTTTTGCCAAGGAGTGTGCTGTTGTAACGCATTACAGGCTTAAAAACGACCCTAATGGCGGTGGTGTTATTGTAGATCCTGAAGCTAAACTGGAAGAAGAACTGATTGTAAGACCAACCTCTGAAACAATCATCTGGAATACATATAAAGACTGGATTCAATCTTACCGTGATTTGCCATTGCTGATCAATCAGTGGGCAAATGTGGTTCGCTGGGAGATGCGTACACGTTTGTTCCTTCGCACAACTGAGTTTTTGTGGCAGGAAGGCCATACGGCACATGCTACAAGAGAAGAAGCAGTAGAAGAGACAAAAAAGATGCTGGATGTATATGCCAACTTTGCAGAAGAGTATATGGCAATGCCGGTGATACGTGGTGTAAAAACAGCCAATGAGCGTTTTGCAGGTGCTGAAGATACTTATTGCATTGAGGCAATGATGCAAGATGGTAAGGCATTACAGGCAGGCACATCGCACTTCCTGGGTCAAAATTTTGCTAAGGCATTTGATGTACAATTCAGAGATAAGGACAATAAGCAAGATTATGTTTGGGCGACATCATGGGGTGTTTCTACCCGCCTGATAGGTGCGCTGGTAATGGCACACAGTGATGATGAAGGTCTTGTATTACCACCGAAATTGGCTCCGCTGCAGGTGGTTATTGTACCTATTTACAATAAAAACGCAGAGACTACCGAGCGTATCAACAACTTGGCTCAGGAGCTAATGAGCACCCTTAGAAAGCAAAACGTACGTGTGAAGTTTGACAATGATGACAACACCCGTCCGGGATGGAAATTTGCAGAATATGAGTTAAAAGGTGTACCTGTACGAATCGTATTAGGCGCCAGAGATATTGAGAACAACCTTGTTGAAGTTGCGCGCAGAGATACTAAGGAAAAGACATCTGTAGCCGTAGATGGTTTGGCAGAACATGCATTGCAGTTGCTGACGGACATACAAGCAAATATGTTCCAGAAAGCGTTAAAATTCAGAGATGATAATATTCGTAAGGTAGATACATGGGAAGATTTCGTAAAGACACTTGACGAGCAACCGGGCTTTATATCTGCACACTGGGATGGTACTCCGGAAACTGAAGAGAAAATCAAGGAACTTTCTAAGGCAACAATCAGATGCATTCCAATTGACAATGCTCAGGAAGATGGTAAGTGTATACTTACCGGCAACCCATCGACTCAGCGTGTGCTTTTTGCAAGGGCATATTGATTTGAGTATCGGGAAGATGTGAAATCTTGCTGAGTTACAAAAAAATAATATTTAAGGGCATCCGGTTGGGTGCCTTTACTTTTTGTGTGTAACCTCAGTGAACTGCTGTTGATCAATAAAACAGACTTGGCGGGCACTCACTAAGTATTGTGAGCAGACTAACGGCATCGGTATCGCCTAGGGTTTTTAAATATTTATTGGTGCCTTCTTGCGCTATAACGATATCAAAGTCCCGACCACGTGCATGAACATAATAAGTGTGTACTCCGCTTTCAATATTTGTAATAACTTGATCTAGTGTATGTTTCCAACGCTTACCTAAAGTAACACCTCCTATATTTCGTATTTGTTCGTAAGGGGTACTACGAATAACTTTATTGACACAGGAAATTTTCAGACGTGACATAGGAACGAGCTTTAATAGATATCAATTATAAAGATACTAATTAAAGCATATAAATATTACGTATTTCTACTTGTTTTATCAGGGAATAATCTTAGGAATATAGTAATGATGTTGGGGGTATTAAGATGAGCAATATTATCATAAAAAGGGCGTAGTCTTTGACTACGCCCGGCAATTGAATATTCTACATTAAATCAATCTGCATAAATACCATCAATTTCTTTGGCAAATTTCTGGAGAATTATTTTGCGTTTAATCTTGAGAGATGGGGTTAGTTCACCACTATCAATGGTCCATTCATTAGCCAGTAAGGCAATTTTCTTTACTTGTTCCGGGTGGCTAAACAGCGGATTGAATTTGTCAATTTGCTTTTGCATGTGCGCCAGCACTTCTTTCATCTTGATGAGATCATTATTATTTTCAGGAACAATGAGGTTGGGATAATTTTCGCGGAGGTACTTCCTCAGTTGAACGAATGATGGCACAACCAATGCGCTAACAAATTTCTTACCATCCCCTACTACCATCATTTGCTCTACAAACGGGCTTTCTTTTACTTTATTTTCTATTACCTGCGGGGCTACGTATTTGCCGCCTGATGTTTTAAATATCTCTTTTTTACGGTCTGTAATTTTTAAGAAACGGCCTTCTACCCATGTACCAATATCTCCGGTGTGGAACCAACCATCTTTTTCAAAGACACCCTCCATCAGTTCCGGGTGCTTAAAGTAACCTATGGTCACATTGTTGCCACGTGTGAGAATCTCTCCATCTTCTGCCAGTTTTACTTCTACATTATTGATCAATGGGCCTATTGTGCCTATGCGCCTGTCTTCACTTTCAAATCTGTTTACAGAAACCACAGGGGAAGTTTCGGTTAAACCGTAGCCTTCCATAATCACAATTTTAGCGGCAGAGAAAATACGCACCAGACGTTCCTGAGTGGCAGCACTACCTACTACTATTGCCTTGGTATTACCACCTAATGCTTCGCGCCATTTACTGAATACCAATGTATTAGCAATTGCTAATTGCAACTGATACCAAAGACTGCCTTTGTTGGCATTGTCATATCGCTTACCGAGACTGAGTGCCCAAAAGAATAGAACCTTCTTGATACCCGTCAACTCCATGCCTGTAGTCATAATACGTTCATACACTTTTTCGAGCAAGCGGGGCACGGTTGTGAACACCAATGGCTTTACCTCTTTTAGGTTTAGACCAATGGTGTCCATATTTTCGGCATAATAAATAGATACACCTGCCTGCAGGTATATGTAGGTAACCATGCGTTCAAATATGTGGTTGAGCGGCAAGAAGCTCAATGCCTTACTACCCTTTGTTGCAAATGTGAATGCCGGCATAGAATCTTGCACGTTACTCACAATATTTTTATGCGTAAGCATTACGCCCTTAGGGTTACCGGTAGTACCAGAAGTATAGATGATGGTGGCGAGTGTTTCCGGAGTGATTCTTGCCAGTAGCGCATCATCTGTTGTAGCATTAGGCAGCATGAGGTCTTTCCAGTTTTTTACACCGGGAATATCATCGAAAGAATATACATGCTGCAATGAAGGCAATGCATCGAATGCATCTTTGAAGCGGTTATAAATATCTGCATTTGCAACAAAGATGATCTTCACTTCAGCTTCGCTGAGCACGTAAGTAATCTCATCAGGGCTGATGGTTGGATATATGGGTGTAAGTACACCGCCTGTGAGCTGTGCACCTATATCTGTCATTATCCATTCCGGCCTGTTGGGCGATATAATAGCTATTTTTTCCTGAGCCAGTGGCTCCAGCACCTGATTATTGATACCTAGCTTTAACAAGCCCGCAGCAAGACTTACGGAGGTCTGCCAGACATCGCGACAGCTATAAGTACGCCATGTGCCGTGCTCTTTAGCAGAAAGCATTACTTCGTCGGGCGCCTGCTTACTGCGCAACGCTACAATATCAAAAAGACGATGAACCATAAGCTAATTTAAAAAAAAATCACCTCATTATAGTGGGTTTCAAAAAATAGTTAACAACTATTTAGACAGCACACGCTATATAGTAAAAAGGACTACTTATAATAGCAAAGCAATCAGACAATAATCGAGGGAAAATTAGTAACAGTTGCTACCATTAGGCAAACAATTGACAAGATTGCAATTGCGTGCGAAAACCCAATTGCAGTTAAATAAAGTACAGCGGAACTTAGCCACAGTATTGAAATAAAAAGGCACTCACCAAGTGAATGCCTCTTAAAAAATATTGTTTTATTACGGATTATAACTGAAGACCGAAATGGAAGTTTAATTCTAAAATTGATGCCGGACCTGCGGCAAACATAAGTCTGTAGACATTTTTAATATCTTTATTGTCCTCTCCTACAATAGCACAAGCTTTAGCACCAAAGTTCCAGCGAACAAAGAATGCACCGAAATTGTATCTGCGACCAAAACCGGCACCACCACCAACATAAGATTCACCGCTGCCTATTATATATTTAAGATTTTCATCGTAACCACCCAGCAATAGATTACTGTGATCGCCATAAATAGCTAATTTACGAGAATCGAAACCTGCATCACCAGCTAAACCCTTGAAATACAAATAATACTGATGGCGTTTTTTTGTGCGCAGGTAGAATTGTAATTCTCCACTCATTTGTAAACCCGGGTAAGCACCAGTGTATCTGGTATAAGAATATACGTAAGAAAGATTACCGTTACGCTCTTCAATTTGTGCACCATACTTAGTTAAGGCACTCAACGGATTAGTAATACCAATTGCAAAATGATAATGTTTTCTGCCATAGTAGTCGGTATAAGCCTGAGCACCCTGAAACGACAATAACAAAACAAAAATGAGTAGATAAATTTTCTTCATGGTGTTCTATGATTATTAACTAAATAGATGATTAAAACTGGAAACCAAGACGAAGGTTGCAATCTAATAAAGAGCCGGGACCTGTTGCGTAAAACAGCCTGAAACGCTCATTTTTATCATCAGTAAAATCCGGAGGAAGTACAACATACTTAACACCTAAGTTCATTACCAAGAAGAAGTGGTTACGGTTGATGCGACGACCAACACCTGCACCGCCACCTATGTAGTTAACCGGGCCATATATTTTATTGGTTTTATCATTGAGCAAACTCAATTTACTACCGTCGTAAGTTGCATCACCACCACATACTTTTGCATACCAGAATGATTCATTTTTCTTGTAAGTTGGCTTGTAATGCTGATATTCGAAACGATATTGTTTACCTGCATAGATACCGGAGTAATTGACCAAGTTAATGACTATAGAACTTGATTTGTACCTCATTTCAAGTCCGCCACCTATTTTGGTATACATACCCAATGGATTTGTGACCATAACGGCAACCGTGTAATTACCATCTTTAGCCTGAACCTGACCTAATGAAACTAATGCTAATAGAGTTGCAAAAATAAATTTATACATAAATGATCTTTATAGTAACTTAGATACAATAGATTAATTGAACAAATATCTAAAAATTGTGTGAAATTTCAATGCTTTTTAAAAATTGAAATTGAGACCGATAATAATAAGCGTAAAAGTATCATAAAAGGCTTACAACAAGGCATTACATGCAAAATATTTAATTAACGAGCTGCAGACATCGCTACCTGTAATATACTTTTCGTAGCTTTGAAATAAGATACCAATGAAATTTAATTTTAGTCTGATTGACAACAATTAAAACATAAAGACATGAAAAATATATACCGTAATATACTTAAGCCAATCCTCACATTATCTGCAATCATTATTCCCACACTCAATTATGCACAAATAAGTAATTGCAATGTGTTTATGGTGGGTAACAGACTGGAAGTGGGTATTAACTGGAATGGTGCTTTTGGCGCCAGTACTACCCCACCTGCCGGCACACATGGCAACACCAACACATCGTTATACACAAGTGGCAGATGCGGTGGCGGACAATACAACGGCACATCATTGGGTTTTGTTGCTGACCCCGATGCGGATGGATGGAGTGCAGGCACAAATCCATATTACGGAGATTTTATATTACCCGGCGGTGCAAATGAAGGCTGGAGCATAATGATAGATGGCGTACAGAAAAACGCCTGGAATACAGACGCTGCCAATGCAGACTCAATAGATGGTATCAGCAGTTATATTTTTGGCTACACCGATACTAATGGCATTATTACTGCTAAAACACAGGCTGTGTATAATGGTATCTATATTACCCAGTTTATGACTCTGGACACGTCAAAATTGTATTTTACGGTACAGGCATTAATCGAAAACACTAATTTATCGTTAGCTAATGATATATATTTTATGCGTATGATTATGCCGCATAATGACCAATCAATATCAGGCAACCCGAATACATGGTGTAAAATATTAAACCAATATCCTGATACAAGCTCCAAAGCAATAGTATCTGCTACGGGTACAGTTCATAATACGGCTTTTCTGGCAATGGGCGCAAAAGACCCATCGGCAACTGTATTTATCAGCAAGCACAGCATATTACCAATAGTGAATACTATTAACGCCATTGCATCGGGTGATACCAATTTTATTTATACCGTTGGAGACAGCATCAACTCGAGTACGAGCATGGGACTCATCTACAATGTTGGTCCTCTGACATCAGGTAGTTTTGCTGTGCTCAATTACTTCTATGCATTCCGTCCTGATGTGATTGATGATGCTATATCTAATATTCACCTGAGTGTAGACGACATGATAGCCAAAGCAGTACACTACCAAGTATACCCTAACCCGATTGTCAATTCTTTTAAGATCAATGGAATTGAAAGAAATGATGATGTGGTACTTTTCGATATAACGGGCAGACAAATGGCGTGTAACAGCTTGGGTAGTAATGAATTTTCAACTAATGACTTAGCACCGGGTTCTTACCTGCTGATTATAAAAGATAAAACAGGCCGCATAAAGGGCAGAGTACCTTTACAGAAATTTTAGTTTTTTCATCAATTTTCCGGCATGCTTTTTATTACATTATGAGTAGTAACTAAACCATACTGTCATGATTAATCAAGAAGAGTTGCAAGAATATATAGCAGAATCTATTCCTGAATTATCGGGAATATGCAGGGAACATAAATGCAGCAATGCTCATGATATTGCCCGTGAGATGATTCAGTACACCAACAGACAGTTTATAGGTCAGAACATAGCCAGTGCAAAAGAATGTCTGGCTTTGGCAGAGAACCTGTATAAATCGGGTAATAAGGTGGTGCGTAATGCTATTGAAAATGTTTTTGTCTATTCATTTTCTCATTCATTTTTTTGTGATGAACAGAAGAAGAAAGGTTTACTGGCTATTCTGCCGACAAGTCTCTATGTTTTGTATAAGCAACAGTTGTTAGCAAGTCACCTTTAGGTGGTTTAGTTTATGTATGCGATCAGGAGACCGCAGCAGTATGGGGAGTAGTCAGAGACTACGCCCAGTAAATTATATAATTTATAAATATACAAAGGGCATTCCAGTTTTGGAATGCCCTTTGTAATATTGGTATTGTTATACGTATTTATTGTTTATTTATAGTTCCGGATAAAGTGGGAAGCTCTTCATGTATTCGTTTACTTCGCCCTTTACGGTAGCTAAGGTTGCTTCATTGTCGGCATCCATCAATACGCGATCTATCCAGTTGACGATTTGTGGCATATCAGTTTCTTTCATACCTCTTGTAGTAACAGCAGGTACACCCACTCTTATACCAGAAGTGATGAACGGAGATTTATCATCGAAAGGAACCATGTTTTTATTGATGGTAATATCTGCTTTTACGAGTGTGTTCTCAGACTTCTTACCACTAATATTTTTGTTACGCAAGTCTATGAGTAACAAGTGGTTATCAGTGCCACCTGAAACAATATCGTAACCTTTTTCAGTGAATGATTTAGACAATGCCTGTGCATTATTGAGTACCTGCTGAGCATACACACCAAATTCAGGTGAAAGTATCTCGTGGAATGCTACTGCCTTAGCAGCAATAACGTGCTCCAACGGACCGCCCTGAGTACCCGGGAAAACAGCCAGATCTATCATCTGAGCAAGCGTGCGTGTTTCGCCCTTTGGTCCTTTTACGCCCCAAGTGTTCTCAAAATCATTTTTCATCATGATGAGACCGCCACGTGGCCCGCGAAGGGTTTTATGGGTAGTAGTGGTTACAAAATGGCAATGATCGAATGGGCTGCTCAATAAACCCTTTGCAATAAGACCTGCAGGGTGAGAAATATCGGCCATTACCAATGCACCAACTTTATCAGCTATTGCACGAATGCGGGCATAATCCCAATCGCGACTGTATGCAGATGCACCACAGATGATAAGTTTTGGCTTATGTTCGTTAGCCTGCTTTTCCATCATATCGTAATCAACAAGACCTGTTTCTCTGATTACACCATAATGTACGGCTTTGTATAGTTTACCTGAAAAGTTAACCGGAGAACCATGCGTTAAGTGACCGCCCATGCTCAAGTCTAGACCGAGAATAGTATCACCGGGTTGCAGTAAAGCCAGCATTAAGGCTGCATTAGCCTGCGCACCACTGTGCGGTTGCACATTAGCATAACTTACACCAAATATTTCTTTAGCTCTGTCTATAGCCAGTTGTTCACTTTTATCTACCACTTCACAACCACCGTAATAACGCTTACCCGGGTAACCTTCGGCATATTTATTGGTCATAACACCACCCATAGCCTGCATTACCTGTAAACTTGTAAAGTTTTCAGAAGCTATAAGTTCCAGTCCATGACGCTGGCGTTGCAGTTCTTCATTAATCAGATCAAATATTGCGGTATCACGTTGCATTAGTCAGTAATTTTTGCGCAAAGATAGTGCTTGAGCGGGGAATAAGTGAATGGAGTAAATGGTTAAAAGGTTAATTAGGTGATATTGGACCTCGTAGCGATACGGCGCTTTTAACATATAAAGCTATTAGACTAACTTGCACCTCAATGACAGCAACAAATAAAAACAACAAGTTTACCTTATACATAATAGTCGCAATGGCTGCGGGTGTGGCTGCGGGCTTTTTTCTGAATCAGGGTTTTCAGAATAAGTCTATCACTATGACACCAGATAAATTGTTAGAACCATTTTCTCTGGCAGCAGATGTGTTTCTGAGGCTCATAAAAATGATTGTAGCACCATTGGTGTTCACTACGCTTGTGGTAGGTGTAGCCAAGCAGGGAAATATAAACTCTGTGGGTCGCATAGGTGGTAAAACTATGTTGTGGTTTGTCTGTGGTTCATTGGTGAGCCTGATACTGGGCATGATACTGGTTAACTTCTTTAAGCCGGGCGAAGGGATGAATATACCTATACCGGAGGCGCATGGCGCAGTGACTCAGACAGGGCTAAACTTAAGAGATTTTATATATCACATATTCCCGAGTAGCATTTTTGAGTCAATGGCCAAAAATGAGATACTACAGGTGGTTGTTTTCTCCATTTTCTTTGGGGTAGCAGCAGCGGGAATAGGAGAAAAGGCGGATATTATCATTAAAACATTAGACTCAGCAGCGCATATCATCTTAAAGATGACAGGATATATTATGAACTTTGCGCCGGTAGCTGTTTTTGGTGCTATGACGAATGTAATTGCTAAGCAGGGACTGGGTATTTTAGGTACTTTTTCGAGGTTTATCGGTGAGTTTTATCTGGGTTTATTCCTGTTGTTTGGCATATTAATGCTTGCTGCATATCTATTTATTCGCCGTAGGGTGCTTACGATGCTCCGACATATAAAAGAACCGGCACTAATAGCATTTTCCACCAGCAGTAGTGAAGCCGCATTCCCTAAGTTGATGCTGGAGCTGGAACGTTTTGGGTGTGATGAGAAGATTGTGAGCTTTGTATTGCCATTGGGTTATTCATTCAACCTGGATGGATCTATGATGTATATGACCTTTGCATCGCTGTTTATCGCACAGACATATAGCATACATCTTGATTTTGGCACACAGATAAGTATGTTGTTGGTGCTGATGCTCACCAGTAAGGGGGTTGCGGGTATACCTCGGGCTTCGCTTGTGGTTATTGCAGGAACACTGGCTACCTTCAAAATACCTGAAGCAGGACTTGCATTGCTACTTGGCATAGACCCGCTACTGGATATGGGCCGTGCTGCTATGAATGTGGTTGGTAATAGTGTAGCAACTGTTGTGGTATCTAAACTGGAAAATGGATTGAAGCATAATGTAGAATAAAAGTCCTACAAACAGCGTCACCCACCCGCTCCATTAAAACCATTAAATATTTGATAACGATATCATTATGATATTGGTCAAAAAAGAAATAATACTTTGGCACTAAATTTGTAAATATCAGTTTGTGATTGGTTAAACAAGCCAATGGTTCACACAAAAAAAATCATAACATACACCGCTGAACCCGGTGACAAAATATAACGACATGAAAAAATTAATGCTTTTATTACTCGCCGGTGGATTATTAACCGTTTCAAGTTGCTCTAAAAGCGGATCTGTAGGTCCACAAGGACCACAGGGGCCAACAGGTAATGCAAATGTAATAGGCGAAGATGCCTTTACTGTAACCAACTGGACTGCAACTGCAAATGGCTGGATGGCTACATTTAGCGACCCTAATCTTACCAACAGTGTTTATAACTACGGTTCTTTCCAGTTATATAAATACTATTCAAGCGGCTGGACCAACCTGCCTGATATTGATGGTTACCTGACCACTGCATTCAATTTCAGACCGGGATTTTTTGATATCTATGTGTATAACACCGACAATAGCACTGCAGCAGTTCCAAATCCGGGTTCTGTTACTTTCAGAGCTGTTATTATTCCTAGCTCTTACAAACAAGCTTATCCAAACACCAATTGGACCAACTATACGGAGACAATGAAGGCAGTGAAGGCTGCAAAAGCTCAGGGATTAAAATAAGAACTAACCATTATATATAAGACACCTGTTGTTTATCCGGTTCAGATAGATGACAGGTGTTTTTCATTTACATACCTGTGCATAACTATATGCAACAGATACTAAAAATGTAAGTAGTTTTATGTCCAAATTACTACTTATATGATATTCTTTCTGCTCGCATTGTTAGTCGCCGTAATTGGCATAACACCACTTCTTCCACAAGGCAGATTATATAATAAGAAGATGGGTGTTATCTTACTGGGTACGCTGTACTTTTTATTGGGTTTGTTGGTGAGTTGGCTCAACACCCCATCATTGGCATATCCGCTATTGGGTGGTATGATTGTATTGGTGATAGTGTGTTGTGCGGTGAGTGCAGTACTTAATTTATCCTTTATTTCTGTTGCTATACCTGCTGGCATTACCTTGATAGTGGTGTTATATGCATGGGTAAGTTCATCAACATTTTTACATGCCAATGCATACGCAACCATGATTGGTAAAATGTCTGAGGACAAATCAATAAAACACTGGTCGAAGGATATAATGCCGATTGACCCGAAACACATAAGACTTGTACCGGAAGAAACTGCCATTGCGCTTGCTAAAACATCGCTGAACCAAAACGCAACCAATGGCAGCCAAACAAGCGTAGGTAGTCAGTTTGATATTGACAATGCACATATAACCCTGCAAAAAGTACAAGACAGACTGCTCTATGTAATTCCGCTTGATTACCGTGGAATGGGCTCATATTATAACACAGCAGGTATTCCCGGTTTTATAATTATAGATGCGGAGAACCCGCAAGCAAAGCCTGTGTTTGTAGAAAATACGCTGATGAAGTATAGTCCGGAATCGTATTTTGAGCATAATCTCGAACGTCATTTATATACTCACGGCTATTATAATAAGATACTTACCGACTATTCTTTTGAGCTGGATGACAATATGAAACCTCACTGGGTAATTACTGTGTGTGAGCCTACAATTGGGTATAGCGGGATTAAAGTGCTAGGAGTAGCGATAGTGGACCCGCTCACCGGCGATATTGAATATAAAGCAACGAAGGACGTTCCGACATGGGTGGACAGGGTGTTTCCTGAAGACATCATTAAAACGTATTTAGCAGACTGGGGCGATTATTCACTGGGTTGGTGGAATAGTGTTTGGGCGCACCTGAACCAGAAAAGCACTGAAGATGTGACACTGAATTATGGCTCAGATGGCAGATGCTACTATGTAACCCCTATGACCTCTTCTAATGCAGATGATGCGTCTATGACCGACCTTATCTATACAGATACCAAAACAGGTATTTCTGAACGTTATATTGTTGCAGGGTCAACTGAAGATCACCTGCTATCAGCAGTTACAACCAAGCTGGAATACCAACACTTGCATGGTAACCGGGTTATCTATGAAAATGTTTATGGTAGAATGACCGCTATTATTTCTGTATTGGGTGAAGACGGTTCTTATAGGGGTGTGGCTTTTGTGGATGTTACTAACAAGTCTATTTTGGCTTATGACGCTACCCCACTCAATGCGCTACACGCATACCAAACTTTGCTGAGCCAAAGTGGCAACCAGATAGCAACCGACAATGCAAGTGATATCAAGACCATTTCGGCGGTCATCAGCAGACTGAATTTTGAGCAAACGCAGAACGGCTTGCAATTAGATATTTACATAGACACCATTCCTCATGCGTTTTATGTGAATTGCTCGCAGTTTCAGAGTGCACCATTTGCAAAGGCAGGTGACACAGTGGTAATGTCTTATTTCAATACCCCATCAGCAGGTATTTCTGTAAATGATTTTATTGATAAGCAGGTAAAGATCAATTTGTCTGAAAATCAGAAATCGGTGGAGGTGCAGAATAACGGGAAGTGATTAGTGGGGAGAAGGAGGTTTGGGAGACTAAAAACTTGCTATTATTACCCACCCATTGGGGATTCGCAAAATCTTGCGCCTCTATGTTAATGAGTATGTACTAAAGACGATACTTCCAGGTGGTTGTTGGTGGGAACAGCAACAATGGCGACTACATATTAGTACCCGATTAATAAAATACCTTTTAATGGAAGATGCAGTCTATTGCTGATATAAAGTGTTTCAAGAAATGAATATATTTTCTGAAAATCGTCTCCACCTCTATAATCATTCCGCACTGCAATTATCAAATGTTCTACTTCAAACATCATACATGCTTGAAAAATATCTTTTAAAAATTGGTTATTATCCACTGCGCGTCCAGCCTCAATTTCAATCACAATTTTACCATCTTTACTTACTGCATCAGCATTAAATGATTTATCAATGGTATTGTCCATTCCAAATAAAACTGGAACATGATTTTTTTTATCCCTTGATTTTCCCTCTTCTACAATAAAATCAATTTTCTGCAAACTAGGTTTAAGAATCTCCAAAACAGTAT
>CANGMZ010000072.1 GCA_947454715.1 Chitinophagaceae bacterium | reverse complement strand
GTATTTGGGTCGGTAAGGTGTTCTCTATGCATAAAGGAGCCTGCACCAATAGATTTGTCGAAATAGTTGTTTTGTTCCAGATAATCTACTACACTCTGTTCCAATTGCATATTGCCGTAGCAGCTGAGGTCAGTATCTCCAAAACCATCGTCATGAATATAGGCATACCCGCTTACCGTCATCATGCATGCTAATGCGGTGAAAAAGAGCCAAGGTTTTGCATTTTGTGTAAGCTTATCTGTTAGTGCAGCGATAATACACAGGCCGGGTATTATAGTTGCCAGAAGATAACGATAGGTAAAAAAGTTCATAGATGAGAAGACAAGAAAACAAATGATGAATGCTCCAGATAAAATGACAAATCTTCGCTGTTTTGGTTCGGTGAACAGCGATGGTCGAGCAATAAAAATAGTGGCTGTAAGAAGTGAACCAATAACTGCAGTAAAGTGAAACAGACTACTATAATACTCTTTGGGTCCTTGGTCTCCAGTTATCAGAAATATCAAAAGAGCAGGTATCAACAGCAATAATAAAAAGTACATTTTCTTATTAATAGACATGTAAGTACTAATTGCAAGTGCTATGATATATTGTCCATATCGGTAGTCTGATAGGAACATTCTGGTAATGGCATTTTTGCTGAATGTATGCCAGAAATTACTCCAATTATGTTCTACCAACTGAGTGTGTAGCGGTAGTATATACCAACCATTGATGTGTTTTTGTAATAAAAAGAATAAAAGCATTAGTGAGCAAGGAATACCAATAGATAATATTCGCCTTGCATCTGACAGCCATGTTGTTTTATTACTATTCCTGAATTCTATTAGTGCATCCATTCCTAATACAAAGCCTAAAATTAGACCGCTTTCTTTGGTATAGAACAATGCGGAGAGTGAAATAGCAGTGAGCAGATATTGTTTGTTGATATAGGCGTATATACTCACAAAAGCGAGTAGGGCAACCAACATCTCTAGTAGGAGATACGATGACTGTACAATAAATAATACTTGTGTGCAGACGAGCAGTAAACTCATAATGGCAGCTCTGAAACTAAATAGTCGGAGCATACATTCATATATAACTACGAGAAATAATAGTGAAATAAGCAGCCCGAATGAATGCATTGAAACGTGCGACATACCGAACAACTTACCCCACGATGCTGCCATTGCATGGAATAATAGCGGATGACCACGAGAGAGTTCAGGGTTTACAGCGCCGGGCAATAGGCTGATGCCATGCTTATACATATCTGCTACTGCGGGAGCATACGGCCAGCTTTCATCCCAATAATACGGATATGAAAGGTGATGGATTTTATATACGGTAAAGATGATCAGCACTACAAGGAGTACCCACCTGTTTTTCATAAATGTGTTCATAAGGCTATAGACGTATGAAATAATAGCATCTAAAATCGATGATATTTTACAATTATCATGGAAAAGCTAAAAAGTTTCTAATATGTTTTTATGAATCGGGAAAATAGAAAAACAAATTTAACTTAATTGTTTTCAATTTTATATTCTCCATTAAGGAAACGTCTTACTTAAAGTAACGTGTATATTTGTTTTTTCTACGACTATGAACTTGAATCGAAATACAAACAACAAAATAAAAGACTTGGTCTTTATTGTACCATTTGCTCTTTTACTAATTGTTGTTAACATCCTGCGTATTATAAACATTCCTATTACTCATGATGAGACCGGCTATCGAGCTAATGAAAGTTATTTTGATCTTATTTTTACTAAAATACCTGCTGCTAATAATCATATACTCAACTCTTTGATTAGAAAATTCTTTATTGAGAATGTTAGCGATACATTATTCTTTATAAGGGTTGGGAGTCTTGCAGCGCAAGTTGTTTTTCTGATATATGCATATCTGCTTTGTAAAAAACTATTTAAAGAGCGTTTATGGGTGCTGCTTTCATTTTTTATTTTCAATACGGTTAGTCCGTTCCTATTCGATTTCTGGGGTTTAAGTCGGGGGTATGGTCTTGGTTTTTGTTTTATGACCGCCAGTGTTTACTACTTGGTTAGCTATCACTTTAGCGGCAAATTCAGATTATTTGTTTTCTCTTTTTTAGCAGCAGCACTTACAATATATAGCAATTATGCCTTCATGAACTATTACTTTGCGCTGTGTGGGGTCGTCGTGTTAATGCGTGCTTTATTTAAAGACGGCTTATTTAGCAAGCAATTATTTGGTAAGGAAATTTTGTTTGCCGGTGGTTTGTCTATTCTACTGGCGGCACTTATTGCTCATAATCTCATTGTGCTGCATGGTGGAGGTGAACTTGTTTTTTTAGGTCATAATGGTTTTATAGAAGATACGGTAAAGTCATTGGTTGACTGGAATTTATTTATGCCTGATAAAGATGTGTGGGTTGGTCCGGCAATAAAAATAGCTTCAATTATTATTGTTTCAGGTTGTGCGTTGTATTGGTTGTTGTTATTTGTTCGACATAAGGTGGGACGTGTTGTCATAGATGCTCGTCAGCAAATCAGCTTTATATTTTTGTTGCTGTTGCTCTTGCCGGTATTGTCGTTATTCCTGCAAAATGTGTTATTGGGTATCCCTTATCTGGTAGATCGAACCGCACTATTTTTTATTCTGTTATTCATCTTCAACCTCATCTACATTATTTACACAACAACTAAGTTATCCCCCTGCACAGGCTTGATAGCAGTTGTGGTTATTGCCATCATTGTTGGGGGTAATTTCTTTGTCAATATGAATATCTCATCAACTCGAATGTGGTGGTACGATGCGGAGGATATAGTTGTTTTGAATAGGGTAGTGGCGTTACATGGAGACAGGCAAGATAAAATAAGATTAAGGGCAGATGGTTTTCATATACCTGCACTGAAGTATGATATTGAGCATTATTACAAAGGAAAGTTTTATGCGCCAGAGGAGACTTCAAGCCCCTTACCTCAGGATTCTTTGGCAGATAATTATTTTATTTGGGTAGATAACAAAGACACTCTTCCTGCAATTTATAAGAAGGATATCGCTGCATGTGGTGGCGGATGTGTTTTATACCATAAAAACTAGGCAGGATAAACCCTGTTACCAAACAATAAACTACCAATGCGTACCATATTACTGCCTTCTGCAATGGCCAATTCATAGTCGCCACTCATGCCCATGGAGCATTTATTAAATTCCGGGTTATTGGCAAAGTAATTTGCTTTCAGTTCCAGTAAGAATGCATGAAGGCGAGCGAATTCGCTTCTTACTTTATTGAGGTCATCAGTGTTGGTTGCCATACCCATCAGCCCGCAAATACGAACATTGGTTAAAGCAACTTTATTGCTGACGAGTTCCTTTATTTCAGCTTTATCCATACCAAATTTGGTTTCCTCGTCAGCAATATAATATTGTAATAGCACGTCTATTATCCTGTTGTTTTTCAGTGCTTGTTTATTTATTTCATTGAGCAATTTAGCATTGTCTACTGCATGAATAAGATGTACAAATGGTGCAATATACTTCACCTTGTTACTTTGGAGATGACCTATAAAATGCCAATTAATATCACTAGGTAGTATTGCCTGCTTCTCCACAAGTTCTTGCACATAATTCTCCCCGAAGTCTCGTTGGCCGGCATTATACAGGTCTTGTATATCGCTGGCTGGTTTGGTTTTAGAAACAGCAATAAGGGTTACGCCTTTTGGTGTAAATGATTGCTGTAAACTTTTCCATACTTCTAAGTTGATCATATTGTGCTGTAGTATTCTGTATGTTTAGTATTGTTCTTTCTCGTTAGGGAAGTCTTTACTCTTTACGTCTCTGATATAACTCTTTGTTGCTTCTGTAATTTCGTCATAGAGATTTAAGTAACGACGCAAGAAGCGAGGAGAAAAATTCTTAGTGATACCCAGCATATCATGCATTACCAATACTTGTCCGTCAACGTGCATACCTGCGCCAATGCCTATTACAGGTATCCGCAATTCCTTTGCTACCTCACCACCCAAAGTAGCAGGTATCTTTTCCAATACAAGAGAGAAACATCCTGCATCTTGCAACACGCGCGCATTGTGCATCAATATCTCCGCTTCTTCTTCTTCTTTTGCACGAACAGAGTAAGTGCCGAATTTATAAATTGATTGTGGGGTAAGTCCAAGATGCCCCATTACCGGTACACCTGCCCCAACAATACGTTTGATTGATTCTGAGACTTCTTCACCACCTTCCAGCTTAATAGCATGAGCACCTGTCTCCTTCATTATTCTTATAGCAGAGTTCAGTGCTTCTTTGCTATTGCCCTGATAAGTACCAAATGGCAGATCTACTATTACCAAACAACGCTGACAGGCCCTTATCACACTTTGAGCATGATAAATCATCTGGTCAAGCGTAATGGGTAGCGTAGTTTCATGACCCGCCATAACATTTGATGCAGAATCACCTACCAGTAGCACATCTATACCGGCATCGTCAAGTATTTTGGCCATAGAATAATCGTAGGCAGTCAGCATACTTATTTTCTCACCCTTGTCCTTCATTGACTGAAGGGTGTGTGATGTTACTCTTTTTATTTCTCCGTGTATAGACATCTATCTAAAAGTTCTGCAATGGTTAAGAAACTATTTTCAAAAAGGTGTTCCTGGACTAAATAAATATACCTGAAGCCATAAACATAGCTTCATCAAATGCTTCCCTGTTAAGGTTCAGTTTTATGTTGTTGTTATCGCACCAACCCAAGATATTCTCGGTAGCAAGGTTCCCTACTAATTCATCTTCTGCCATTGGGCAGCCGCCAATGCCTTTCATAGCACTGTCAAACCGAACGCAACCATTGTCATAGGCAGCCTTCATTTTTTCTTCCCATGTATCTACCGTAGAGTGGAAGTGAGCGCCAATACTGATATTTTTAAATTCAGGTATCAAATGACTGAATATATAGCCGATGGTTTCTGGTTTGGCAACACCTACTGTGTCAGACATGGCAATAGTTTTTACACCTAACTGAGCAATTTTGCCTACCCAATCTATAGCTACAGCTGCGCTGTATTCATCGCCATAAGGATTGCCGAAACCCATAGAGATGTAAATGACCAATTCCTTACCTCGTTGTGCACAAAGGTTTTGTATTTCTTCTACCTGCACCAGCGATTGAGCAATCGTTTTATTGGTATTCCTCATCTGGAAGGTTTCAGAAATAGAAAATGGGAACCCCAGGTAGCTGATTTCGTCATACTGTACTGCTTCCTCTGCTCCGCGTGTATTGGCAATGATTGACAATAGTTTGGAACTGGTGTTACTTAGATCAAGTTGAGGTATTACGTCCTTGGTATCGGCAAGTTGCGGTATAGCCTTGGCAGAAACGAATGAGCCAAAGTCAAGTACATCAAATCCTACCTTCAGTAGCGCATTCAGGTATTTTACCTTTTCTGCTGTAGGTATAAAATGTTTCCAGCCCTGCATTGCATCGCGCGGGCATTCTACCATAGTTATTTGCGGTGTCATTCCGTATAATTATATGGTAAAGGTAACTACAATACCAATAAGTGTATAGTCCACTTCATAATACTGCAATTAGGATTTACTATATAATTATATTCTTACTAAGAAGATTGTATAGCTATCTCAAACGTACTCTTGGGTCTATTTTAGCATACATCAGGTCTGTAAATAAATTTACTATGATAAATATTAGTGCGGTAAGTAATACTGAGCCCATTACTAATGGGAAGTCAAATTTATCCAACGCGTCTACAGTTATTTTGCCAACGCCCTTCCAACCGAAGATATATTCTACAAAGAATGAACCTGCTAATAATTCTGCCAACCAGCCCGAGACAGCAGTAACAACCGGGTTTAAAGCGTTGGGTAATGCATGGCGAAAAATGACATCCCTTTTAGATAAGCCCTTAGCATAAGCTGTCCTAATATAGTCTTGTGAGAGTGTATCGAGGAGCGCACTGCGGGTGAGTTGTGTAATTATAGCTAATGGTCTGATACCCAATGCCAATGCAGGTAATATTAGATTTTGCAAGGCAAGGTGTCTGCCCGTGAACGGATCATACTGCCATAGGCTACCTGTCATATTCAACCCGGTAAATGAATGTAATAAATAGCCGAATAGATATGCAATAATAAGCCCGGCAAAGAAAGAAGGCATTGATATTCCGGCTACACTTGCCGCAATAGATGTGGAGTCGAGCCAGGTATTTTGTTTGAGTGCTGCCAGTATTCCTAGTAAAATACCTGCAATTGTTGCAAATAGCATGGCTGTTATTGCCAATATCAGTGTGCCCGGCAGGGCCTCAAATAGTATCGAGTTGACTTCTTTTTGTGTTCTGTAGGATCTTCCTAAATACGGCCATTTCGCAACCACAATTTTGTTGCCACCTACGGGTATTAGTTGTAAATAGTGGTATTGTTTTTGTGCTTGCTCAGTACTTTCCTGAACACTTAACGGAGATAAATCATTTAAGTATATGAAGTATCTGTTGATGAGTGGCTTGTCTAAATTCAGTGCTTTTCGTGCATTTTCAATGGATGCAACATCAGTTCTTTGCCCCATGGTAAGTCTTGCAGGGTCACCGGGTAAGACATTGAAGAGGAAGAACACTAAAGTAACTACACCCCATAGCACGAACAGGGAATACCTCAGCCGTCGTGCTATGAAGCGTATCACTATTTACAGTTCAGTTTACCATTGTCCAGAACAATATCCTTAGGGTAGTTCATGTAGCTCCATTTGTTCACAACAGTACCATCGTTGAGGAGCATAAGGCCAGGATTAGAGCGCATAGCAGTCTTACTTACTACGCCGTCGAGGGTGTAGAAGGTGACATCCTTCATGCCCCAAACTTCTTGGTAGGTCTTACATAAATCAACACCTGCAGAGCACAATACATAGAATTTTACATTCATGGTAGTTGATTTGCTGATGATATTTTTAAGACGTTCCATATCTTTCAAATTTGCAGATGCAGGGTCACGCACAATCCATAGGAAAGTGTATCCTTTTGCGGTCAATACATCTTCAGTTTTGTCGTCGTCCTTCATATCATTGAGCGCAAAATCTTTAGGTATCTCTGGCTGGCCCACAGCTTCTTTTACCAGAGTTGATATAGAAGTGTCATATTTCCATGCCTTATCTTCCCATATTTTTTCCTTGTTGAATTCTTCGGAAGTGAAATCTTTCTTTACCCCGTTTTTCTCATAAGTAAGTATGGTGCTATATACTGCAGGTTCTGCATTTGGTGCAGGTTGCATTTTCTCCCATATATTGTTTCCTATTTTATAAGGCAGACAATCATGCACCGGTAAGTAATGAAGCGTGAACCACATTGACCCGAAAGCAAATAAGGTAGCTGCACCAACAATATAAGCATTGTATTTTGCTGTGTTGAAAATCGGGAATACTCGATATCTGAAAATCCAAAGGAATAGATTTATGGCAGTAAGTGCCACATCTTTATAGAAAGTTGCAGAATTAGAAAGTTTAATACAATCACCAAAGCAGCCACATTCTTTAACTTTACCGGATGTGAGTGCGTAATAAGTGAGGAAAGTGTAGAAAATATTCATCATCAGCATCAATGAAATGAATAATCTGAATGAATTACCTACAATTACCGCTACACCACCAATTATTTCAAACGCTATCATTGCAATAGATAAAGCTTCAGAATAATTAGCCATTGAGCTCCATCCCCAAATCTCAAATATTTCATTCATTTTATAGGTAAGTCCCAATGGGTCATTAGCCTTTACAATGCCTGAAAAAATAAATAATCCTCCTAATGCGATCCTGAACAGCCAAATAAGATACTTCATGCTAAAAATTTATTGTGTTCTTGAATATACGATAATTAAAAATAATTGTTTTTTATTAAAATATAAATAATTGCAACATCATACACTTGTA
The DNA here is from genome assembly GCA_947454715.1 of Chitinophagaceae bacterium. Lineage (GTDB taxonomy): Bacteria > Bacteroidota > Bacteroidia > Chitinophagales > Chitinophagaceae > Flavipsychrobacter. Next base: position 7,369 of record CANGMZ010000072.1, on the reverse strand, counting down.
AAATGCGGTGAATCATTAATTGGTTGGTTCTTCACTGATTTTTATTAGTGCGAATATGCCGTAATTGATGATGTCAGCAAAGTTGGCTTCTATACCTTCTGATACAATAGTCTGGCCATCGTTTGCCAATATTTGTTTTATTCTTAATAGCTTAACTAAAATGAGGTCTACAAAAGATTGCTGCGACATATCTCGCCATGCTTCTCCGTAGTCATGGTTTTTTTGCAACATCAGGTGCTCTACTTCTTTGGCATGTTTGTCATATAGGCGCTTTGCTTCATCTGCGTTTAGCTCTATTGGTGCATCTGTAGGCAAACCATATTGTATAAGGGCCATAACGCCATAGTTTACAATACCGATGAACTCACCCTCGATTGGATCTGCAATTTTTTGTATGCCGTTTTCTTGTATTTGTCTTATTCTCCACGCTTTAATATATATCTGATCAACAATGGATATAGGTCTGAGCACACGCCATGATGTGCCATAATCACGAGCTTTCTTTACATATAAATCTTTACATTTACCTATAACTCCTTTGTATTGTGACAGTGTGTCTTGCATGTATGCGTTTTAAGTGCTTGCTTTTGTACCTATCGTTGCTTTTGTAGTTTGCTCACGCATTACTAAAGCAATAACTTTACCCCCAAACTTACTAGTGTTAGGTCAAAAATCAAAATTAAAGGTAGATACACTTATCTTAAATTAGTGTAATGTCCAAGTAGTTTTACTAATTATTCACTCATGTACCAGAATTCACTATTACCTGTTTCCGCAACAATTAAGAGTAAAGGCAGATTGCTTGATCTTTCAAGGCCTGTAGTGATGGGTATACTTAATGCAACCCCTGATAGTTTTTACACCAAAAAACAAGATAGCGATTTAGACAGCTTACTGAGGATTGCAGAGCAAATGTTGAGTAATGGCGCTAGTATTTTAGATATAGGTGGCGCAAGTACAAAGCCAGGACAGCCGTTAATTGACCCCGATGAGGAGTTGGCGCGTATTATACCTGTCATTCAAGCTATACATAATCGTTTCCCTGATGCGTGGTTGTCTGTAGATACCTACAATTCAAAAGTAGCAATAGAGGCAGTGAATGCAGGTATAGATATTATTAATGATATAAGCGGAGCAAAGTTCGATGAAAATATGCTGCACTCAGTTGCGAAGTTGCAGGTGCCATATATTGCTATGCACATACAGGGTACTCCCGAAACCATGCAAATTAACCCAACATATACCAATGTGGTTACTGAGGTTAGAGATCATTTGAGAACCTTGTCTGATGAATGTAGCCGGTTAGGTATACACGATGTGATTATTGACCCCGGTTTTGGTTTTGGTAAAACACTGGAGCATAATTTTCAGCTATTGAAATCAATGCATACATTTCGCATTTTGGGACGACCTGTTTTGGCAGGAGTTTCTCGTAAATCTATAGTATGCAAGGCATTGAAGGTTACTCCAGATCATGCGCTCAATGGTACAACTGCGCTGCACGTATTGGCATTACAACAAGGGGCCAACATTTTAAGAGTGCATGATGTTAAAGAAGCGATGGAAGTGATTCGTCTTGTTGATTTATATTGTGGGACAACGTATTAATTCAATAATTTTAATAACAGATGTTTACACAAACTGAGGTAAAAGACCTACTCAATACATATTTGACCCTATTCCCAGCTGAAGCGCAAAGAATTCAGTTGTTTTCAGATTATGCTGCTCGTACTGAGACTCAAAACCTGTATAACCGGAAAAACTTTGACGGTCATATAACTACAAGTGCTTTTATTGTCAACCGCTCTACTCGTGAGATCTTATTATTAAAGCATAAGTCACTCAACAGGTGGTTGCAACCTGGTGGGCATGTAGAGCAAGACGATACATTAATAGCCTCTGCCCTCAGAGAAGCAGAAGAAGAGACAGGAATACTTGTTTGTGAGTTGAGTCACATTGCAATAACTGAAAATTCTGATCTGCCTTTCGATATAGATCCACATTATATACCACCAAATCCCAAGAAGCAAGAAGAGGGGCATTATCATCACGATGTTCGTTATTTGTTTGCTTATACAGGGAATGGTAACCACGAATTCAATACAGAGGAATCAACCGGATTAAAGTGGGTGCCATTTCATGAACTGAGTACTGATGAGACATTTGGACACGTAATCAAAAAAATAGAATTGTATCTATAATTGAAACAGGGATAATATATGATAGCTCAGACACCACATCCACCATATTTTGCCGTAATATTCACCTCCTTACTCACAGATAATGATGATGGATATGAACGCATGGCTATGCTTATGGAGGAACTTGCAAAGGAGCAATCCGGGTATTTGGGTATTGAAAGTGCAAGGTCGGGTATAGGGATTACAGTTTCATATTGGGCAACTGTCGATGCAATAAAAGAATGGAAAAATAACCTTCAACATCAGGTTGCTCAAAAACTGGGAAAAGAACAGTGGTATTCTGCATACAAAACAAGAATTTGTTTGGTTGAACGAGATTATGAGCTTTGAATGTGAATTAATTTTCGCTTACCGGCAGATTGAAACTTTGTGTTGTTTGTGCAGTAATAGTATATGGAGAACCTCCCTTAACCGCCTGGCTTATAGAGGTGTCGTAGCCGGTAGCATAGAAGTAATAGTTGCCGTTTTTTAAGCCCGTAAACGTACAGGAAATCAAACTGTCATGATTGCTGCATATCATGGAGTCGTCATAAACGCCACTTGTTGGCACATCTAGCGTATTGTAGCGTACATAAACTTTACCATTTATCAGCCGTTTCGCTATTTGGTGGTGTTGCGGATATACGATAATAGACGCACTCCCTCCCTTGCCCGCAGTATCTTTCGGTGTTGTTCTGCAAGATGTAATACTTAATAGTATTGTTGCTGCAAGGATGTAGTATTTCATTGGATTATTTTTCTGAAAAAGGTAAAACTCAGAATGAGGAAATACACTCTTCATTATAATAAAATTACAATATTCGAAGTTCCCTGCAAAATGAAAGCTACATCATGATTGAAAAGAGTTTTTGTTATGATGATGCTCATTTTAAAGTGTATGACGCATTTATTCTATTTTCGTAGTTATATTCATTCTATAACCGATTACAATGTTGAATAATTTTTTTCTGATGATAGATTTTTCTGATCCAGGTATGTGGGTCAGCCTGGTAACATTATGTTTTCTTGAAATAGTACTTGGCGTTGATAATATCATTTTCATTTCAATAGTTACAGGTAAATTGCCTGTTAAAGAGCAATCAAGAGCTCGAAATATAGGCATGCTCATGGCTATGGGTTTCAGGGTTTGTTTGCTTTTAGGTATCAATCAATTGATTGCGCTTAAAGACCCGGTAATCACAGTGCCGGCCATATTCAATAAAGTTAAGGGTACTATGATAGGTCTGAGCTATAAAGATTTGATACTCATTGCCGGTGGTCTGTTTTTGTTGGTAAAAAGCACAATGGAGATACACCATAAAATGCAAGTACCTATAGATGGCAAAAAGCATAAGAAGGAAGCCAAGAAGAATAACTTCGGTTCTATTTTGATTCAGATTGTGTTAGTTGATGCTGTTTTCTCGTTCGACTCTATTCTTACGGCCGTTGGGCTGGTAGATAATGTTATGATAATGATAATTGCAGTTATTATATCTATGGGCATTATGATGCTATTTGCCGGTGCTGTTGCTAATATTATTAACAAACAGCCTTCTTTACAAATGTTAGCATTATCGTTTTTGGTAATCATAGGTGTGGTTTTGATTGCAGGTGGTTTCCATGAAGAAGTGAATAAAAGCATCATTTATTCTTGTTTAGGGTTTTCACTTATAGTGGAATTATTGAATATTCGTTTTCGTAAAAAAACTGCGAATGTGAAGCTCAATGACAGTGAAATGGATTAATATTTTCAGACTCTTTGTTGTGCTTGCAACTACTATTTTTAGTTGCCTTTTCTACGCATATTAAATTGCTAAGCAATACGTAAATGAGTACCTTTAAAGCCTTAAGGTATCACAATGAGCGAGCAGTTTTTGAATTTTAGTTTAACACAGATTAATCGGTTATTTCCTTTTTTTATTCTCATAGATAAGGACTTTATAATCAAATCATTTGGTGCCGATTTGGCAAATGTGTTCCGAATTAAGGAAGGGCAGAAGCTGGATAATTATTTCAATTTACATGCACCTGATTTTGACGGGCATACTTTTCAACAGCTGAATGGTAGAGATTACCAGCTGGTAAAGCTTGCGGATAATGCCGGTGATTATCCTATGATGCTACTTGGTGAGCTTGCTTATCTGGAAGCTACCGGAGATTTGTTGTTTTTGGGTGCCCCTTCTAATAATGCTGCCGGATTACAATCGTCAGTTAAAAAAAATGTTGAAACGAACGCTAACGCGAAAAAAAAGCCACTGATTAGTAATTCAGATGCACAGCAATATGATAATGCCGACAAAAAAAAGCTTACTGATGACCTTGCATTGCTAAACGGTGAAACGATAAAGGGAATAGCAATAACAGATAAAAATGGTGCAATAGAGTGGGTGAGTAAAGAGTTTGAGCGCACTACTGGCTTTAAACTGCACGAAATTATAGGGTTACGTCCACGAGATGTAGTTTATGGACAAAAATCAACGCACATCCCTTCGAGCTATGTAGATGAAATGGTGAAATTGAAAAAGCCATTTTCATTTGATAATATTGGCTATAACAGACAAAAAAGATCATTTTGGTTCAGAACTACTGTGCAGCCTATATTAGATGCCGATAATGAAATAAAGGGTAGATACTACCTGTTTGAAGATGTTACGGAAATAAAAACTACTGAAGCAGAGCAAAAAGAAAGTCAGGAGTTATGGAAATTTGCGCTTGAGGGTGCCGGTGACGGAGTGTGGTCTTATAATGTAGAACAAGATAAATTGCTAGTATCATACAAGTTCAAAGAACTGCTTGGGTATGATAATCAATATGTTTTTGAAGCTGACCAATTAAGAGATTCGGTATATAATGAAGATGATTTTAGACTGCATGATGCGTTTGCAACGATTACAGATAAAAACGATCCAACGTTCGTCTATGAAAGTTGGATAAAAAATAGATCAGGAGAGTATAAATTTTTCAAGATAAGGGGGAAGGTGCTCGAGTGGGATAATAAAGATTTGCCCGCCGTTGTAATAGGTACGATTACCGATATTAATGAAGAAAAACTGAAAGACATAGAGTTGAAGAACTCATCTAACAGACTCTCTACATTAATAGAAAACTTCAACTCCGGGGTATTACTTGAAAACGAGCATAGGGACATAATGTTGGTGAACAACATGTTTTGCACCGTATTCTCCATTCCTGCACCGCCCGCCGCTCTGATAGGGTTGAATTGCTCTAATATGGCTGAACAGAGTAAGGTTTTATTTAAAGACCCTGATTTGTTTGTGGAGCGAGTAGATACCATACTGAAAAATAAAGAGATTGTTACAGATGAGGTTTTGTATATGGCTGATGGCCGTATATTGCAAAGAGACTACATACCTATTTTTTTAGAAGGTAAATATGCCGGTCACCTATGGAAATATAACGATATCACTGCAAGTAAATTAATGGAAATTAAACTGCGCGATTCAGAAGCGCGGCTTTCTACATTAATCAATAGCTTTAAGTCCGGGGTAATGTTCGAAGACTCTGATCGGTCAGTTCTGTTTGCCAATAATGCATTTTGCAATATTATATCTGAAAAGCTTCATCCTGATATGTTGATTGGTACTAAATCAACAGAGTCAATACATACTGTCAAGCATATTTTTAAAGACCCCGAAGGTATGGTGGCTTACATAAACAGATTGGTTGACGAGAAGGAAATGGTAATGGATGACATTGTAGAAATGAAGAATGGACGTTTATTCAAGACTGATTTTATTCCTGTAGTTGTTGATAATGTAGAGTCGGGATATTTATGGATATATGAAGATATTACCCAACGAGTAGCTATAGAAAATAAGGTAAAAGAGCAGCGGGAGTATTTCCATAGAATACTTAATGAATTACCTGCAGACATCATGATTATCTCTATGGATCAGAAGTTTGAATTTGTTAATAAGTCGGCTGTTGCAAATGATGAACTTAGAGAATGGATAATAGGTAAGGATATGTATGACTACTGTATTCGAAAGAATATAGGATTTGAAATGGCTGATAGTAGAAAGGAGTTGTTTAATGAGGCAATAGCTGTTAATATGCCTGTCAGAAATATTGAGCAACATATTAAGCCAGATGGTACGGTCAAGTATATGCTCAGGTTTTTATATCCGTTTTTAGATAAAGATGGTGATGCAGAATTCGTAGTGGGTTTTGGTATTGATGTCACAGAGCAAATACTTTACGAGAATAAATTAATAGAGCAAAGAGAGTACTATAATGAGATACTCAATGAGGTGCCTGCTGATATTGTAATATTATCTCTGGAGCACAAGTATGAGTTTATAAATAAGTCAGTAGTCAAAAATGAAGAGATGCGTAAGTGGCTAATTGGCAAAGATGACTATGATTATTGTGCTTTTAAAAAGATAGATAAAAAGCTTGCTGATGTAAGACGGGGAATGTTTAATGAAGCACTCCGTACGAAAAAATCTGTTAGTATTGTCGATGAGATATCGACGACTGAAGGTAATATTGTCTATGTGCTCAGAGTTATGTACCCTAGTGTAAATGCTAATGGGGAAGTAAAGTTTGTGATTGGTTATGGTATTGATATTACCGAGCAGATTAAGAACAAAAAAATTGCAGAGTTAGAGCAAAAGAAAATCAGAAACCTTCTTGACATCATTAGTGATGGGGTATTCACCAGCGATGCAAATGGAAATGTTATATTACATAATGATTCTTTTGCTCGTATTATGGATGTAGATGTTCTGAGAAAAGAAGGAGAGCAATCTGGTTTCAATTTTTATGACTTTTTATCTGAGCCTGATAAAATTATTGTTTCGCAAAAAATAGAAAGATTATATACAACTGGCGTATCACAATCAGGTGTTATTCATATTGTTGATAATGGAGATATTGAAGGCGAAAAATATCTTGATTTTACATTTACAAAGGGTATAGAAAATGAGGATCTGACTTTTGTTGGTCGATTGTCAGATATCACTGAAATTGTAAATAAAGAAAAGAGTTTGAAGCGTGTTATAGAAAAAGAAAAAGAATTAAATAATTCTAAATCTCAATTCATTCGTATTACATCTCATGAGCTCAGAACACCGCTTTCTATTATTAATTCTAATGCTGAAATACTGGAGCTGATACATGGCTCAGACTCCCCGGCTATAGCCAAACTTAAGCCGGATGTAATGGTT
>CANGMZ010000071.1 GCA_947454715.1 Chitinophagaceae bacterium | reverse complement strand
TTTAACTATCCCAAATTTGAGGTAATCATTATTAATGATGGTAGTACAGATGATACACTTGAAAAACTGATTGATGAATTTCAGTTGGTGCATGTAGAATATGCGTTTCGTGAAAAGCTGAATTGTATGCCTATACAGCGCATATTCAAATCGACTAACTCTGCCTACGATAAACTCATTGTTATTGATAAGATTAATGGCAAGAGTAAGGCAGATGGTTCTAATGCAGGTATCAATTTGGCTAGGTATGATTACTATCTATGTACAGATGTGGATTGTATCCTGGATAAAGATACGTTGACAAAGCTGATTAAGCCATTTATGGATCAGCCCACAGAAGTGTCATCTAAAACAGGAGAAGATAATACCAAAAGGGTAATAGCATCTGGTGCGACACTGCGTATGGTGAACTCCTGTGACGTAGATGGTGGTTTGTTAATCAGGGCAAGGCCTCCCCGTCGTTTTCTTCCTCGCTTTCAGGAAATGGAGTATATCCGCGCCTTTGTATTAGGAAAGATGGGTTGGGACTTAATTAATTCTGTTCCAAACGTATCAGGTGGTTTAGGTATGTTTGATACCGAGATTTCTGTAAAAGCCGGAGGATATGATTCTAAGTCTTTTGGTGAGGATATGGATCTGATTACCAGAATGTGTTCTTATATGAAATCTAACAACAAGCGGTATGCAGTAAAATACGTGCCACTTACACTTTGTTGGACAGAAGGACCTACAACATTAAAGGTATTCGGAAGGCAGCGTTCTCGTTGGGCACGTGGTTTGGCGCAGATCATGAGTATTCACCGTAAGATATTGTTCAATCCTCGTTTCGGTAGATTGGGTCTTATAGTCTTTACTTATAATTTCTTCTTTGAACTTTTGGCCCCTTTGGTTGAATTTGGTGGTATTTTGTTTTATATCTACCTGATCATCACAGGTCAAATCAACTGGCCGTTTGCTATTATCCTGATTGTTTTCGTTTACACATTCTCGGTGATGATCACGACCTTAGCATTGCTTTGGGATCAGCTTAGCTTTAAGTATTACAAGACATGGGGTGAGGTTATCGGGCTTTGTTTAATGGCATTTCTTGAGCCATTCCTTTACCACCCGCTAATCTTATTTTTTGCGCTTAAAGGCTACTTTAACTTCATTACCGGTCGTAAGCACGTGTGGGGTAATATGCAGCGTCAGGGATTTGGTGCACAGCCAGCAAAGAAGAAAGCTGAAGCAGAGCCAAAGCCAGCAGCATAAATTTCTATTAGATTTGAATTCTTATATAGCTTTTGTAATTCAATAAACAAGTCGCCAACAGGTTTACGCCCGTTGGCGATTTTCTTTTTGTGCTATTCTCGTAATCTGGCTCAGGAGTATTTTAATAAAAGTGTATATAAACATTGCGCTGTTATTTTAAAATTAGTTACTTATTTATTTATCTTAATAAATGTATTTTAGTTAATTGATGCTCAATTCTATTATAAATGTCTTTTCAAGTGCTTTTGAGGACTTAAAATCTATTTTGCTAATAATAATTTTTAATTAAGTCGAAAAAGTTTATCACATGATATTCACATTGTGGTGTTAATATCCTATCTTGTGCCTTATTTTCAATTTCAGCTATTGAAATGCGCTTAAAATCAATTAAAAGATGCGCTGTTTCTCTTCGTGTATTTCTATATATGTTGCTGATCAAGGGTTTATATGGTTTTCATTCTTAATTTACTTTCTTCTTTTTTCTTCTTTTTTGGTGATTTTTCTACTTTATTACTAAAAAAACAGAAAAAACGTAAAAAAAGTTTGACACAGGATATTAACATTCTGAATTAATTACTACCTTGGACCCCCAATCTTAAAATGATTACATTTAATTAATTTTAAATTATCTTAATATGTTAAGACGAGTATCCACACTTATGTTCTTATTGATGCTGTTGTTCATTCAAGCGGATGGTCAATGGCTCAAAAAATTTGAGTCGTCTGATAATTTGTATCAAGATGCTAAGCGTGAGATTGAACTTAAACATTATCAGAAGGCGATAAACATGTGTAACAAGGCACTGGATATCTCCCCAAAGAATATGGATATTCATTTACTGCTGGGTAGGGCATATTCTCTTGCCGGTAAAATTGATAGTGCAAGACTGGAGCTGAACAGAGTTATTGAAAAAAATCCTAAATACAGGGATGCTTATATCTACCTGATAAATATGGAGTCGATTGCGTGTAACTACGTACAGGCAATTGAATATGCGGATATGGGATTAAAATATTTCCCGAATGACCGTGATATCTTGTTGAAAAAACTGGATGTATATAATAAAGAAGGCAACTGGATCGAGAGTAATAAGTTAGCAGATTATCTGTTCGACAAGTATTCAGGAGATCCGTTTATTCGTACAGTATATCTTGAATATAAATTGACATTAGCACGCCAGTATTCCCATAAGGGTTATATCGATATTGCTAAGCGTTCTTACGAGGCAGTATTGGAGCAAGATCCATTGAACAAAGAAGCATTGCAGGCAGTTTATAATCTGGATGTAAGATCGGGAAACTATGCCAGCTCTTTGGCATTTACAAATCGTGCGTTACAGGCATCGCCAAGTTCTTATGAGTTTTTGATAAAGAAGGTAAGCATACTTGATGCCATGACCAGGTATGTAGATGCTGTTGAGGTGATAGAGAAACTGGAAAAATTGTATCCAAATGATCCTGAGGTGCGTAAGTTGAGTGTTTATATGCGTATGCAGGCCGGTCGTTACTACATGAATACAGACCCTTATCTGCAATTTCAGTCGGTATTAGATAAAGAACCGGGTAATCGTGATGCATTGAACTATGTGGTAAATATTGCTACTGCAAGAGGATTGCTTCAGGATGCATTGGGTTGGGTAAATCTCGGGTTAAAGAAAAACCCGGGTGACAGAGAATTGCTTACCAAGAAAATGGGCATATTGAGTGGATTGAAAAGTTATGGTCAGGCATCGAATATTGCTGAAACTATCTACAAGCAAAATCCAACACCGGATAATAAACAGAATTTTATTGACCTCAGAACGCAAAGCGCAAAGAACTACATAAATGATCAAGAATACGATAGTGCTGAATCTAATCTGAAATCAGTTCTGAAGTATGACCGTTCTAATACTCAGGCTACTTCAATGATTGTCAACGCTTATACTCAGCAAAAGAAGTATGATGATGCGTTACATGCTATTGATGATGCCTTGACCTACTATCCCGGTGATGAAGGTTTGTTGTACAAGAAAGCAGGAGTATTGGAGTCATATCAACATTATGCTGAGGCAGCGCAAATTTCAAAAGACCTTTTACAGAGATATCCTGATAAACATCATTATCTGTTGAGTTTTGTGGAGCAGTCATTAGCTGCGGGTCGCCAGTCATTGGCTTATGATGATTATTCAAGCACGAAGTCTATTTTGCAACAAGTATTGGAAAAGCAACCGGACAATCTTGATGCATTAAATTACATTATCAATATTGAAACCGCATTCAAGCAGTATGACTCGGCAATTGTATATGCAGATCAGGCATTACATTATTATCCCGACTCTAAAGATCTGTTATTTAAGAAAGCATCAATTTATGCAGATGCGCATAAGTATCAGGATGCTTATGCTATATCAGGTGTTTTACATAATCAATATCCTTATAATGTTCGCTTCCGTGATGCTTATATAGATCACTTATTAGGTTCAGGTCGTCAATACATGGCAGAAAGTAAGCAAGACAGTGCATTGGGTGAGTATTATAAGGCACTTGAAGCATCGCCAATAGATTCAAATGCATTATTCTATGCAGTGAATATTCTCAATGAAACAAAACAATATGATACTGCATTGTCGCTTATCGCAAGAGGTCGTCGTGCTTATCCTGATAAGCCATACTTCTTATTGAAAAGGGCTGTGATCTATGAGAATCAGCAGAAATGGGATGATGCTTGGTTGACTGCTGATACTTTGAGCAAAATGACTAATTTGGATCCAAAGTATATGGACTATACCAATTATCTGTTTAGCCGCAGATTGAAAAATCAGTGGGGTGTGGCATATCTGAGATCAAAGTTTGATTATTCACCTTCAATAAATAGTCTGGCAACTGTTCAGTATGCAAGGCGTATTAAAAGAGGTACGATAACAGCTCGTATTAATTATGCCGGTCGTATCAACGGAACTGGTTTCCAGTTTGAAGGAGAAGCATATTATAATCATACTCCGAAGTGGTATTCTTATGCAGTTGCTGCATATTCGCCGAATGGCATAATATTCCCTCAATACAGACTTGGTTACTCAATATTCCACAGCTTTAAGCATGGTTGGGACGGTGAGTTGGGTGTGAGATATCTGAAAGCAGATAGCGGAACTACTTTGTCTTTCTTAGCTTCAGTAGCAAAAGAAATCAAGGACTTCAACTTTAATCTTAGAGGTTATTACATAAACCTGAATACGGTTACAGACCCTACAAACATATCGCTGACCAATGCTGCGAAACAGTCCAACTATTACTCTGTAATTCTTACCACAAGATATTATCTGAACCCTAATACGCACAGTGATTGGTTCTCTGGTATTTGCGGCTACGGTAATGCACCGGATGACTTTAGTCGTAACTATGCATTGGCACAACTTTTATCTTATCCTACTGTAAGTGTTGGTGCTGGGTATACTAAGCAAATTAAGTATAGAACAACATTGGGCGTTTTTGTATCTTGGTACAACCAGAAGTATGCTGATGCTACTTATGTGAACTCAGTTAAAACAGCGGATGCTGTGCATCATAACCAATATGATATGTACTTCCAGTTGTTGAGAAGATTTTAAATAAAATAGATTTATGCCTAAACAATGGTTGTATAGATGCATCCTGATATTATCGGTATTCAGTTCCTGCTCAGGAAGATCGCAGGATTTGGTACTTGTTAGTAATAAAACATCTTCATACAAAATTGTTATCCCGGCCGATCCCACAGCGTTAGAGCAGAAGTCGGCAAAGGTTTTGCAAGATTATATACAGAGAGTCTCTGGAGTTCAATTGCCGGTAGTGCGTGGTGACGCGTCTGCCGGCAATGCCGCTTTATATCTGGGGCATACGATTAAAGGAGATAAAGTTCATCAGGCAAAGTTGCCGGCTGAAGGGTATCTGTTACAAACAAAAGGGAATGATATCATTATATTAGGTGGAAGTGGCAAGGGGCTAATCTATGGCGTTTACGCACTACTCGAAAATTATTTGGGTTGCAAGAAATTCAATAATGAACCTGCATACACTCCGGAGTTGCAAGTTGTAAAAATCCCTGCGCTTCATGAAGAGAGTAAACCTCAATTTGAATATCGGGAAAGCTATTATCCTGCTTGCGCTGACGCAGAGTATCTGCAATGGCATCAATTACAAAAATTTGAAGACCTATGGGGTTTATGGGGGCATTCATACAATAAGTTAGTTCCGGCACAAGTTTACTTTAAGACTCATCCCGAATATTATGCTTTGGTAAAAGGGGTGAGGCAGCCATCGCAGCTCTGCCTGAGTAATGATGAGGTATATAAACTGGTAGTGTCAGATCTTAAAAAGAGAATGGCAGACAATCCGGATGCCATCTATTGGTCTGTAAGTCAGAATGATGATATTGGGTATTGTGAGTGCGATAAGTGCAAAGCTGTTAACGATGAGCAGCAATCACTATCGGGGTCATTAATTAAGTTCGTAAATAGAGTTGCTGCAAATTTCCCTAACCAGAAGATGACTACCCTTGCTTATTCCTATACGCACAAAGCACCAAAGAATTTAAAGCCGGCAAACAATGTTTATATTTTTCTTAGCAATATTGAAGCGTATAGAGATAAGCCACTAAGTGAAGAAGGAACAGCCAGTCAGTTCAGAACAGATCTGAAAGCATGGAGTGGATTGACACCCAATATTTTTGTGTGGGATTATATCACCGAGTTTACCAATTATCTCGCCCCATTCCCCAATTTCAGTACACTTCAGCCCAACATACAATACATGAAGGATAACGGAGTGAGAGGAATATTTGCACAGGGAAGTGGAGATACTTATAGTGAGTTTGCAGAGTTGCGCTGTTATCTGGAAGCCAAGCTGCTTGCAGATAGTAAGGCTGATGTAAAAAAACTTACCGGCGACTTTATGCTCACCTATTATGGTGCAAAAGCAGGAAAATATTTAGTTGAATATCTTGACTTGTTGCAAAACAAAATACAGACATCACATCGCAGGCTCGATATTTATGGTAATCCGATTAGTGAATGGAATTCATATCTCAGCCCTGAATTATTAGATCAGTATAGTCAGTTGTTTGATAAGGCTGAAGCTGCAGCAGAAGGGAACATAACATTGCAAAATAGAGTAACGAGAGCAAGACTGCCATTGGAATATACTGTACTGCAGCAAGCTCGTTTTTATGGTGTGGAGAAACATGGTATGTTTGTTAAAGACAATTCCGGAGCGTGGGGAGTAAAACCGAAATTTGAAGATAAAGTAAAACGTTTTGTAGAAAACTGTAAGAATGCAGGAGTAACTGAATTGTCGGAAGGAGGATTGACTCCGGAAAAATATTTGGCAGAGTGGCAAGGGATTTTGAAGGCAGGAGTTATTCCGACAAAGGCATTGGGTGCTGGTGTATCATTACAGTATCCGAATGCGGAGGATTATCCGGCAAAGGGTACACGAACACTTACAGATGGAAATGCAGGTTATACGGATTTCAGTTACAATTGGTTGTGCTTTTATGGAGTGCCTATGGTGGCAATAGTTGATATGGGTAAACCACAAGCAATAAAGACCGTGAAAATGCATTTTCTTGATGATCCCAGACACTGGATATTCTTACCTGAAAAAATTAAGATTGAAGTGTCTGATGATGGGTTAAAATACAGATCCTATCAGGAGTTAACATCTGCAGTGGGTGGTGAGCATTTTGAAGTAAGTGTCAAGGAGTTTACTGCAAAGGCATCTACTACTGCAAGGTACATTAAGGTGACGGCCGTTAATTCAGCAGTATTGCCTGAGTGGCGGTTCAGTACTACGAAAAAATCTATGCTTGCTTGTGATGAGATATATGTGCAGTAAGCGTGTTGAGTAGTAAGCGTGAAATTTTAGAAATAAATCCTACTGTGTAATCTGCTAACCGTGAAAAAACAAGCAAAAGGACTAAGGAAGCTTTTAATGATACTTGGACCGGGTCTTATAACCGGTGCCAGTGACGATGATCCATCGGGTATTGCTACTTATTCGCAGGCAGGGGCTCAATTTGGCTTGTCTACACTTTGGACCGCATTATTTACTTTCCCCCTTATGGCAGCAATACAAGGTATGTGTGCCAGAATAGGAATTGTGACTGCAGAGGGGCTTACCGTCACCTTGAAGAAGTATTATTCTAAGCCATTACTGTACACAATGCTGCTATTCAGTTTCCCGGCTATTACGCTCAATATAGGAGCTGATATTCAAGGGATGGGAGCTGTGGCGCACATGTTATATCCGCAAATTTCGGTGTCTGTTTATTGTATTGCAATAACGGCAATACTACTATTCGTTATCATAAAATATCCTTACAAAAAGATAGCCGGTATATTGAAATGGTTATGCTTGTCATTGCTGTTGTATGTCATGGTCCCTTTTATGGTAAAGCAAGACTGGACGCAAGTAGCACTCAATACTTTTATACCTACTATTAAGATGAACAAAGAGTTCTTATCAATTGTTGTAGGTATACTGGGCACCACAATATCGCCTTATCTATTCTTTTGGCAGGCAACTATGGAAGCTGAGGATATACAGCATGGTAAGAAACGAAATGTAATTATAGATAAGGTTGCTTTGGGTGAAATGAAGATAGATGTGAACATAGGGATGTTGTTATCTAATTTTGTGATGTTCTTTATAATTCTTACTGCGGGTAGTGTTTTATTTCCTGCAGGTATCAGGCAGATAGACACTGTAGATCAAGCAGCAAAGGCACTTGCGCCACTTGCAGGAAAACTGACTTATCTCATTTTTGCTACCGGTGTGTTAGGAACAGGGTTACTTGCTATTCCAGTATTGGCCGGCTCTCAGTCATATATGCTTGCAGAGACATTTGGCTGGAATGCAGGGTTAGACAAGAAGTTTTCGCAGGCCAAACCATTTTATATATCAATAATTATATCATTGTTGGTAGGCTTGTCGCTTGATTTTTTTGGAGTCAGCCCTATCAAAGCATTATTATATACCGCTATCTCTTATGGATTAACAGCGCCGGTTTTAATAGCAGTGATTATGCATATTGCCAACAATAAAAAAATAATGGGTGAGCACACTAATACGGTGCTTTCGAATGTGTTGGGCGTGATTACATTTTTGCTGATGAGTGTAGCAGCGGTTGGCTTAATCTATTTTCTGTTATAGTTATTTTACAGGCTCATATACTGTGCTGTCTTTCTTTGCATCGTCACTGTTGTAAGAATACCAAAGTCCTGTTTGTCGCTCTCTGTGTACAATTTTTACCAACTCTTCATTTGTATAAGCGTCAGTAACAGAATTAGTGTCGCACATTATTTGTAAGTGCCCCATCATTTTTCCTAAGTACAGACTGTCAAATACTATTGTTGAGGCAAATACTTCAGGGTGCATACACTCTTTTTTTCGGTTATAACCATAAGTGCATATATGGTAGGCTCCATCGCCGTAATATTCAATATTTAGTGAGGTAGAGTCTCTAATAGCCAGTGTTTTATCCGGAATAGTGAAGAAGGTGTCGCTGGTGTGCATTTCGTGTTTGCCATTTGCGTCATAAGTATATTCATTAGCTATCCACCTGTCGCCCTTATCCAATATTCTTTTGTATTGTAGTGTACTATTAATATATAGGTACTCAACAATGTGATTGGCCTGATATCGCTGTTTGAGATAACATGAAGTGTCGTCGCAATCGGGATATATGTACATGCGGGTTACCTTACCATCGGTCTTTACCTTTTTCTCACAGATATTGAAACTGCTGCAGAACAGGACAAGCATTATAATTGTAAGATACTTTGCCATACTATAAATGATATCGACCCGAAAAATAGAACAATAATATTACTTTTTCATGCCCGGATATTTCATTTTCAGGCTAGTGAGCAACTGTTCCAGTTTTTTAGCTACTAAGTATGACTTGTACCAGTTCTGATCTGCTGGAATGATATTCCATGGAATGTCATTACATTTTTCAAAAATTTCTTCATAGTAGCCCATGTACCTGTTCCAGAGTTTTGCCTCCTGAAAATCATTGGCATTATACTTCCACATTTTGGTGGGGTCGCTTATTCGTTCTTCCAGTCGCTCCTGTTGTACTTTTGGTGATATGTGAAGGTAAAATTTGAGAATATGGGTATCATTATGTTTGGTCAATAATTGCTCAAAGTCGTTAATTGCTTCTATGCGCTGTTTTGCAGTATGGTCATCAATACTACCATGCACGCGGGTAATCAGTACATCTTCATAATGGGAACGATTAAATATTTGTATCATTCCCTTTGCGGGAGCATTCTGGTGTACTCTCCATAAAAAGTCATGAGCGAGTTCATGTTGGGTTGGCTCCTTAAAGGAATATACATTTACCCCTTGTGGGTTCATGCTGGTGAATACATCTCTGGTGAGGCCATCCTTGCCACTTGCATCCATGCCTTGTATGACAATCAGTATGCTGTGTTTGCCTTCTGCATAAAGTAAATTTTGAAGGCTGTCTAGCTTTATGAGCAATTTTGAAAGTTGTTCTTTGATTTCTTTCTTGTCAGCGGTCTCCGGTGCTCTGGTGTCAATATCCTTTAGGCGTAATTTACTCATAAGTGGTACTTATTACTCAAATATAAGCCTATTGTTTTATTTATGGGGATACTAAATTGCCACGTTATTTCAAGGCGAAGGAGGTGATATTATTTTTAATTGTAAAATAGGGTCAGGGGGCTTTGTGGCAGTCTTTATTTCTGTTACTTTTGTCTTATGCGATTGTTCAAGGCTATATTGATTGTTTTATTGTTTGTCCGAATGCAGGCGGAAGCGCAGGATAATAGTGTTTGGAGTTTGCAGCGTTGTGTTCATTATGCAATAGATCATAACATATCTATCAAGCAAGATTCACTTACTGCTCGTCTTGCCAGGTATACTGTTCTACAAAGTCAATTGTCGCAAATTCCATCTGTGAGTGCATCGGGCTCTTATGGTAAGAGTTTTGGTCGGTCTATTAACCCTACTACCAATCAGTTTGTAGAGGGCAGTTACAATTCGCTGAGTGCCTCAGGTACGGTGAGCACATTGTTATTTGGTGGCTTGCAGATACGAAATTCAATAGCACGTAATAAATACAGTCTGGAGGCATCTTTAGCAGATTTAGAGCAACTGAAAGATGATGTTTCGTTGAATGTTGCCAATGGGTTTTTGGTTGCTTTATTGGCAAAGGAACAAATCAATATCAGTAAGAACCAGATAGAGGTATCTAAGGCACAGTTAGCACAAACAAAAGCGTTTGCTGATGCGGGTAGGTTGCCGGAACTTAATGTAGCTCAGTTAGAATCTCAACTGGCAACAGATAGTTCTAATCTCATAAATTCAATAGCTAGCTATAACTCTGCAATCCTTGATCTTAAAGCATTATTAAACCTTGATTTTGCAGAACCATTTTCCATACAAGTGCCCGATGCTGAAGTAAGTGGTCAATTGATGATGTCTAGCCTAGAGCCTGCTGATGTGTATGATAAAGCCAGAATGCACTTTGGGTCAATAAAGGGAAGTAAGCTAAGAGTGAGTGCAGCAGAAAAGAATCTGGCAGCATCTCGGGGTAATTTATACCCTCAGTTGTCTTTGGGTTATCAATTAGGGACCAACTTTGCCAGTAATTACCAAACATATAGCTATACTCCCAGTGGCTACCAGCTTGCAGGTATTGCAGTAGATAGTGCCAATAATCACTTTAATATTTATCAGCCATCTTTCACTACTACCAGTAACGCTATCCCATTTTCAACTCAGTTCGATAACAATTTACGTCACTCGGTATTTCTTAACCTGAATATTCCTATATTTAGTGGGTGGCAGACCCAGTATGGTGTAAGGCAGGCTAAAATAAACTTGGCATCGCAACAATTGAATGAATATAATGCAGAGCTTACGCTGAAACAAAACGTGTATAAAGCGCACAACAATGCAGTAAATTCAATACAAAAATACAATGCTGCAAGGCGAGCTAATGACGCCGCAACCAGAGCATTTGAATTTGCGAAAAAGAGGTATGATTTAGGTTTGACCAGTACAGTAGACCTGCTGGTAACACAAAGTAATCAGTTCAATGCTGCATCTAATATGGTGATAGCAAAATACGATCTGATCTTTAAGTTGAAGGTCATAGATTATTATTTGGGTAAAGAGATAAAACTATAAGCGTATGCCTGATATGAAAGATGTGCTGTTGCAAGCAACTGCAGAAGCCGGGAAAATCATCCAGTTTTACTTTAACGGTACTTTCAAAATAGACAACAAGGATAGTATCAACAATCTGGTTACGGAAGTGGATCAGATGTCTGAAGATAAAATCATTGAAGTGATCAGAAGGTATTATCCAGACCACAGCATTATCAGTGAGGAAGTGGGTGAGTTACTCAAACCTTCTGATTATGAATGGATCATTGATCCTATTGATGGTACTGTGAACTTTGCACATGGCATTCCTATTTGCTGTGTGAGTATTGCGCTGAAGTATAAAGAAGACTTGTTGTTGGGTGCAGTATACAACCCAATGATGAATGAAATGTTCTTTGCTGAAAAGGGTAAGGGTGCTACATTAAATGGTTTGCCGATACATGTTTCAACTAAAACCGATTTTAAGAAAGCCTGTTTAGTAACTGGTTTTCCATATAAATGGCCGGAGTCTGAGCAACACCCTATAAAGGTATTTGAACGTTTTGTTTTGGAGGGTTTGCCAATCCGTCGTTTAGGTTCTGCAGCTATCGATTTATGTTGGGTAGCATGTGGTCGTTTCGATGGTTTTTGGGAATATAATCTAAGCTCGTGGGATGTGGCTGCAGGTTATCTTATTGTGCAGGAAGCGGGTGGCGTAGTTACTAATTTCGAAGGTGATCCTTATAATGTTTTTGAGCGGGAAACACTTGCAACTAATGGCCATATACATGCTGCCATGCTGGAAGCAATAAAAAGGAAGGACTAAAACGTAAAAGAATATATTTAAATGAAGATGCCAACCCGTAAGAGTTGGCATCGTTAGTTATCGACTATTTAAAACGAATGGTTCGAGCAATTTTTTTGAACTCTTTAAGGTCGGGATCTAAATCACTTGTTGTAGTACCTCTAATATAGCCAGACATTTTGGTGGTTATGGCTGTTTTCGTTGTAACGTGTAGCCAGACTTGACAACTTTCTAAAAGTTATCAAGTCTCGTTGCCGCAGGTGGATTACTTCAGCGCATTTACTGCCAGCCAAGTCATCATACCCATACCAACTTTCATAGCATTCTCATCTATATCGAAGTGCGCATTGTGAACTGGTGCTGTGAATTTATCCCCATTGTTTGTGCCTATCCTGAAAAAACAACCCGGTACCTGATGGGTGTAGAAGCTGAAGTCTTCACCAGCCATGCGCATATCGAGTTGGCGAACGTTTTCGATACCCATAAATGTTCGCGCCCATTCTTCTGCTTGCGCAGTAAGCGCAGGGTCGTTGAATAAAGATGGGTAGCCAGCAGGGATATCAACTGTAGCCGTTGCGCCATAAGCGGCACAAGTTTGCTCCGTAAAGTCTTTTATCCATTTGTGCGCTTTATAACGCCAGTCCTCATTCATAGTACGGAAAGTACCTAATATTTCCACCTTATCAGGTATCACATTAGTTGCAAACCCACCTTGTATACTACCAAAAGTAAGCACGGAAGGAATCAGCGGATTCCCTTTACGTGAAATTACCTGCTGCAACCCGGTTATTACCTGTGCGGCAATAGCTATCGGGTCAATTGTTTGGTGTGGAAGTGCAGCGTGTCCGCCTTTCCCGTGAATAGTAATATATACTTCATCAGCACTTGCCATATATTGTCCTGAGCGGAAACCTACAGTGCCACAAGGCAGGTGCGGGTATACATGTAGCGCAAATATTGCTTCAGGTTTAGGATGTTCTAGTGCTCCTGCTTTTATCATTAGGCTGGCACCACCCGGGTGCTTTTCTTCCCCGGGTTGAATAATTAACTTTATAGTGCCTTCCCATTCATGGCGCATATCATGTAATATACGGGCTGCACCAAGTAAGCAACTGGTATGCACATCGTGACCGCAGGCATGCATAACGCCATTATTCTGAGATCTGTAGGTAGTATCATTAGCTTCCTGTATAGGAAGGGCATCAAGTTCTGCACGTAGTGCAATGCATTTTTTACCGGGATTCTTACCTTCTATTATTGCCAGTATTCCGGTGTTTGCTACGCCTGTAGTATGGGTTATTCCCCATTCTGCAAGTTTGGCAGCTACGTAAGCCGATGTATTGTATTCTTCAAATGAAAGCTCCGGATGTGCATGTATGTGATGGCGTATTGCCTGTACTTCAGGGAAGTACTGCTGCGCTTTGGCGCGTATCTGTTCTATCATTGCCTTTAAATTATTTTATCCCTATCTCGTCGGGTACTATCATGCACGGCTTGTAGTTACTGCAGGCTTCTTTAAAGACACCGGAAGCATCTTCTCGTCTGCGGAAATCGCCCACTTTAACTCGGTAATGAGGTGACACGTATGAGAAATAGGTGCGTATGCCAGGGTAATTGCGCATGAATTCTGCCTTTATACGCAATGCTTCTTCTCTGTTTGTGCCATTATATATTTGTACCCTGAATCCCGCTCCTCTATAGTTTGAAGAAACTGTTGTGCCCCGCATAGCGGCACGTTTTATCGCACGTTCCTCATCTGAGGTCATTTTTTTGTTAGCCGTTTCAGGTTTTGGTGTTGCCTTTGAAGGTCTTTCTGCAATTTTTTCAGAAAGTGCTCTTACGTCTTCTTTTTTAATGTCGTTCATCCGAGATACGGGCACTTTCGCATTGCTCTTTTTAATGGGCTCAGCTTTTGGTGTTACCGTTCTAATTACTTCCGGTCGCTCTACTGGCTTGCTTTTGCTAACAAGTAATGCCAATCTGGGGTCAGAGTGGATAGAAACACTTCCTTTTTCTTGTGCGATGGTTCGCACACTGATAAAAGATAATAATGCTATTGATATGATAATTATTCTGTTCATTGGTGGGACTGCCCGATAAAATTAGAAAAAATGTTTGAATATTTGATATTGAGTGTTTTGTGTTTTGTTTGTTGCGCAAGTATAGTATAGAATGGTAATTCAGATTGAATTGTCAATTTTGGTTTTATATATAATAATAACTTTTTATGTAACGTATTTAGTTGGCGGGTTATTGTAAAAAAGTGATTATGACACGAGCAGCGATTAAAGATAGATTACATGACTATATTGATCATGCAGACGAAAGGCAGGCAAATGCTATTGCGTAAGCTGAAAAATGCATCAGTAAAAAATGATGTATGTAGTTGATGTAAGTATAGTTACTGATAAAGAGGTAATGGATTCAGTAGTATAATACAATGACACTAGTTCTGAACTTGCAGCCCGACACTTTGTTTGAAATGTCTCTTGCTTATAAAAAGATTGCCCCAATCCTCAATTCTATAAATATATCAACAACAAAGGAAGAAGGTTGAGGCATATTAGTCGCTCAAAATTTTCTTTTCTAATAATTTATGTAGAATATGAAAGAGTGATTGTAATTTCGGTTTTCAATACAAATAGAAAAAGTAGGTATAAATAATTTTTTCTCACTTTTGACTTTTGTATTTTTTATTTTCCTACATTTGCAATCCAATTCTCATATTGCTCTTATTATAAGTTTGCATTTGGAAGAGTTGTAACTCTCCTGAAAGGGGGAATAAATCAATTCGTTAACACCAAAAATTAAAAAATGGCTAAAGAAATCAGTGGCTTTGTAAAGCTACAGGTAAAAGGCGGCCAGGCTAACCCCGCACCGCCAATCGGTCCGGCGCTTGGTTCTAAAGGCGTCAACATTATGGAGTTCTGCAAGCAGTTCAACGCTCGCACACAGGACAAAATAGGTAAAGTACTTCCAGTAACTCTTACTGTTTACACAGATAAGTCTTTCGACTTTGTGATCAAGACTCCTCCTGCAGCAGTGCAGTTGATGGAACTTGCTAAGCAACCTCATGGTTCTAAAGAACCAAACAGAATTAAAGTTGGTAAGGTAACCTGGGCACAGGTAGAAGAGATCGCTAAAGATAAAATGGCAGATCTTAACTGCTTCACATTGCACAGCGCAATGAGCATGGTAGCCGGTACGGCGCGTAGCATGGGCTTCACAGTAGAAGGTACTGCTCCC
>CANGMZ010000070.1 GCA_947454715.1 Chitinophagaceae bacterium | reverse complement strand
GGTGGCGTCTGCACTGTTGCTACTCCATTTTCTATGGAAATATGTTCATAAGGTATTATTGTGTCTGTTGCCACAGGTAATGCTGCTCCGGTCATTATTTCAACGCACTCATCATCTCCGGTTATTTCAATCGGTTTATCTCCTGCTGCCTGTGTGCCTTTTATTTTAAATGAAGTAATGCCACAAATATATGCATCATAACGTATAGCAATACCGTCCATGCTGATGCGGTCATAAGCAGGTAGGTCTCTGTCACTAACAATATCTTCTGCTAGCGCACGTCCCAAAGTTGCTTCAAAGGGAAGTATTTCAGTACCATAATCTCTTGTTTCTAAACCTATTATTTCTTCTGCTTCACTAACGGTGATCATGCCGGGTAATTATTATTGGTTGTATTTGATTGAGCTTATGTATTTAATTCGCAGCAGTTTGCTATAATGCAATTGTATCCTTAAATCACTATAAAGTTACAGGAGCAAACATACATAATATCAACTGTCAATAAAATAGCACTTGGTCATAGCGACTATGCTCAAACGTTTTGAAATAGGTAACATATTTGTAACTGCCACAATACTCATTTCCGCAATACTTTATTAACATTCTGTACGGCCATTTGTGGATTAATCATCAATACTACTAATTAACTATTATCTATTTTTGCATAAGGATATTGTAAATGGACGCTACCGGAAGGGGAATAGGTAAGGCCTGGACTCCGTTGTTATTTTCTCTTATTTTAATTGTAGGTATGGTTTTAGGGTTTAACCTAAAGGATACTTTGAGGAATAAGCGTGACATAAATACGGTAATTGAACGTAATGACAGGCTTGAACAAGTCATTGATTTAATCAACGATAAATATGTTGATTCCATAAACGGCGATCATCTCTACAAAGACGCCATAACAGGTATACTCAAATCCCTCGATCCACACACCGTTTATATTCCCGCAGAAGATATGCAGGAGGTTAATGATGATATGGAAGGTGGCTTCTCCGGCATAGGCGTTGAGTTTGCTATTGTGAGAGATACCATCGAAGTCACATCTGTAATTGATAAAGGTCCCGCAAGCCTGGTGGGAATAGAGCTGGGTGATCAACTGATAAAGGTGGGTGATAGCGTTGTGGCCGGAGTACACATTACATCTGCTCGTATCATTGCCATGCTCAAGGGCAAACAAAAAAGTAATGTCTCACTAACTGTAAAACATTTCTTCTCAGATGCGCTCAAGCAGGTTTCTATCACTCGCGATTTGATTCCTATATATAGTGTAGATGCTGGTATAATGCTCGATGGGCATACCGGCTATATAAAAATCAACAGATTTAGTGCAACTACGCATAAGGAGTTTGTTGATGCACTCAAAAGACTCAAAAACGATGGTGCAAATGAATTGGTTATCGACTTGCGAGATAATCCCGGTGGCTACTTGGAGCAGGCAACGAAAATTTTAGACGAGCTCATTGATGGCAATAAGCTATTGCTTTACACACAAGGTTCGCACGCTCCCAAAACTGAATACCACGCTGAAGAAAAAGGGCTATTTGAAAAAGGTAAAATTGCCATATTGTTAGATGAAAGCTCTGCTTCAGCAAGTGAGATATTGGCAGGTGCCATTCAGGACTGGGACAGAGGTGTCATTATAGGTCGCAGATCTTTTGGAAAAGGATTGGTACAGGAACCTTATGAAATGGGTGATGGCTCTGAATTAAGACTTACAGTAGCAAAGTACTACACACCTTCGGGTAGATGTATTCAGCGCACCTTTGCAAAGGGTAGGGCAGCGTATCAGGCTGATTATGAAAAACGTTTTGTTTCTGGTGAGTTAACCGGTAAGGATATTTTTGTATTGGCAGATACCACAAAATACTACACTGCAAATCATAGGGTAGTCTATAGTGGTGGTGGTATCAAACCAGATGTATATGTTCCTTACGATACTGTTCGTTTGTCTAACGATATGCGCAACAGACTTGCTGGCTCACAACTAAAAGCCGCAATTTGGGATTATTTCCTCAGCCACAAGTCTAAACTCAAATACAAGAACATTCATAGCTTTCTTACTTCTTTCGATGATGAGGATGATATTATTGATACCTATATTAATGGCATAAATATTGCAAGTCGTAAAAAAATAGCCAGAGAATTAAATAGACCTACCGTTCGACAATATTTTAAAACCCACATCAGAGCGCAGATAGCTCGTTTCTTATTTAAAGATAATGGCTATTATGCAGTTATGGTTGAAGATGATAATGTGGTCACCAAAGCATTGGAAGTGCTTGAGGAAGGGGATTACTCAGACATTATAAGCGGGAAGGGACTCTAGCCAAATGATGCTCGCCGAACTGTAATCAGCACAAAAATTTTGATGCCCATTAGTTAATACCCAATGTTGGCATTGTATGGTTTGTTGATAGTTAAGTAATTGGTGTAATGTTTTCTCAGTAATGGCTACTTCAGGTGCTTTACATTCAACCAGCATCCAGGGTTTATGTTTTCGGTTATAGACAACAATATCAAATCGTTTATTCATTTTACCTACCGATATCGCTTTCTCTACAGATATCAGTGCAATAGGGTATTGTAATACCTTAATCATATAAAGCAGCATATATTGCCTTACGTGTTCTTCTGGGGTGAGTATCAACCATTTTTTTCTTATTGGATCAAATATGGTCGTCTTGCCTTCGGTTTGCCTTAATTTCAAGCTAAGCCCTGTAAAATCAATTGCTATCATAACCTTATGCAAATGTAATAGCAGAAACCGTAATTATAATATATACCGGATTCTCCTTATTTTGTCCGTCATTAATTACTTGGTAAATTTATTATTATGTCGTTTCGTCAGTCTATCCTCATCGCATCGCTCAGTTTATTAGCTGTTACATACCAAAATATTGCCGATGCTCAGGTTGTATATTCTACCAAATATACCAGTGATGCTCAGGTTAAGGTATATGTGTCGAAATATAAAAGTGATGCAGATTTGGTTGTATACAAGACACAATATAAAAGTGATGCAGACAACAACAATGGTGTTTGGTATTTTACACAATATTCCAGCGATGCCAAGAAGAAAATTTACTTTACTGACTATAAAAGTGCAGCTGATCTCATAATATATTTTACTGAATATAAAAGCGATGCCGGTTGGCAAAACAAGAGTAAACAACAGTTGATGTATTAATAATTGTTGTGCTGTTTTGTCGAATAATATGCATCAGCGCAAATGTGTATAACCTTTTTGGGTTTTAGATTTTTGCCTTTTGATTTTTAACTTACTTTTGTTCCCGATGCTTCCAAAAGAATTATTGCTAAAAGCTTATCGGTTAATGATGACCGCTAAAGCAATGGCTGAGATATATGATGCCAACAGACCTATTTGCAAGTATGTGCACAGCACATCTCGTGGTCATGAGGCTATACAGTTAGCTACAGGTTTTCTATTGAAACCATGCGATTTTGTAAGTCCTTACTATAGGGACGAAAGTATTATGCTCGGTATGGGGTATCGCCCCTATGAGTTGATGTTGCAGTTACTGGCAAAAGGTGGAGATCCTTTCACAGGTGGTCGTGCATACTACAATCACCCAAATATAAAGCGGGCAGGGTTTCCGGGCATAATACACCAGAGCAGTGCTACAGGTATGCAGGTAATTCCTACTACCGGTATTGCGCAGGGTATTCAATACCGTGAAAAACAGAAATTATCTGATTACGAATTACCACCGGTCACTATTTGCTCTCTGGGCGATGGTAGTGTTACTGAAGGTGAAGTAAGTGAGGCATTCCAGTTTGCTGTGCTCAAAGGCTTGCCTATTATTTATCTCGTTCAGGACAACGACTGGGGTATATCCGTAAGCAGCGATGAAGCGCGCACAATGGATGCTTATGAGTATGCAGGTGGCTTCAAAGGCCTGGAGCGTGTAAGGGTAAATGGTAGCGATTTCGCTGAGTCTTATACCACCATGGAAAATACCATCAATTGGGTGCGTGAAAATCGCAAACCGATATTGGTACATGCCAAAGTTCCATTGTTAGGGCACCACACATCTGGTGTGCGCAAAGAATGGTACCGTACTGCTGAAGATTTAGCAAAACATGGTCTCGATGACCCTGCTCCAAAGTTGAGAAAGGCTTTACTGGCAATAAAAGGTATTAAAGCTGCCGATTTAGATAAAATTGAACAGGAGGAAAAGGATTATGTACAGGCTGAATTCGACCTTGCAGTAGCCGCTCCTGAGCCTGATCCTTCTAGTGTTGCAGATCACGTATTTGCACCATCTGGTGCTACAATGGAGGTGGGTAACCGCACTCCGGAAGGTCGTGAAAAAGTTGTCATGGTAGATGCTGCGCTGCATGCAGTTGAAGAATTGTTGCAAGATCATCCTGAAGCATTGTTTTATGGTCAGGATGTAGGTAAACGCCTTGGTGGTGTATTCCGCGAAGCAGCTACACTTGCAGATAAATTTGGCGATAACAGAGTATTTAATATGGCCATACAGGAGGCATATATCGTTGGTTCAACTATCGGTATGAATGCTGTTGGCTTAAAGCCAATTGTAGAAGTACAATTTGCAGATTATATATATCCCGGTTTCAATCAGTTAGTTACCGAAATCAGTAAGTCATGCTACCTGAGTTGCGGTAAGTACCCTGTGTCTATGATACTCAGAGTGCCTATTGGTGCTTATGGTGGTGGTGGTCCATACCATAGTGGTAGTGTGGAAAGCACATTAGCAACTATCAAAGGTATTAAGATCGTTTATCCAAGTAATGCTGCAGATATCAAGGGTTTGATGAAGGCCGCATTCTACGACGGTAATCCTGTGGTGATGTTGGAGCACAAAGGTTTGTACTGGAGTAAAGTACCCGGCACTGAAGAAGCAAAAACAATAGAGCCGGATAGGGATTATATTTTACCATTGGGTAAAGGTGCTGTAGCACTGGAGGCCAGTCAGGAAAATATCGATAATGGCGAATCTGTTTGTATCATCACTTATGGTATGGGTGTGCATTGGGCGAAGAACGCTTCGAAGCAATTCCCGGGTAAGGTGGAAGTAATAGATATTCGTACTATTTATCCGCTCGATGAAGAGTTGATATATAATACAGTAAAGAAGCATGGTAAGTGTATTGTACTCACTGAAGAGCAACTGCGCAACTCTTTCTGTGAAGCCGTAGCGGGCAGAATTGCTCAAAACTGTTTCCAGTACCTCGATGCGCCTGTTCAGACCATTGGTGCACTTGATTTGCCGGCAGTTCCTATGAATATGGGATTGGAAGCAGCCATGTTGCCGAATGCGGATAAGGTTGCTGCAAGGATAGCTCAACTACTTAGTTGGTAACAATATGCACGATCTCTGTAAACTATTTGGCTATATCGTTTTCGTTTACCAATAGTTTTTATAAATTTGGCTTATTAAGTGTCTTGTATTTCATTTAGATAGTTCTTGTAACGAGATATTTGTTAAAATTATTTTTATATGAAAAAAATCATAGCGGTTTTATTTTTATGTTCAGTTGCCGGTCAGTCTATGGCGCAGGTAAGGCATAACAATAAATTCCCGTCTCCTGAAAGTGCTACTTACGATAATAATGGTAATGATCTCAGGGGATTTATCAATGCTAATAAGACTGCTTTAATGACCAGAGGTGCTATTGTTAATGAAGCATCAGGTAACACTTGGGGGTATTTGCAAGTGAAAACAGTTAAAACACCCGGTGAGAACAAGAAAGGGGAGTTAAACTATTACGAATCTTTCAACGTTACCTTGGCGCTCTACAAATCTCCGGATGGTGCAAAAGCTACTTGGTGGGCGAGGGAGTACAACAACCCTAAAGGGCCTATGTTGTATTACAAAGCCGGCGATCCCGGTATGCTTAGCATTGACAATGTAAAGTACTCAGAGATCATTACTGATCTGGTACCTAAAAAAATGACCCTTGTAGAATATTTTGATTCTTCTTTCAGCTCAAAAGATTTTGATGTGATCATGAAGAATTGCCTGTTTATGAAGGGTGGAACCATCAAAGACAATGCAGATTACAATGCAATGATCGATTTTTACAATGGTTTTCTCGGTAAGTTTTCAGAAGTGAATGATGCAGTACTTGACAACAAGTCTTTCATTACTTTCTTCAAAAATAAGGGTAACAATTACGTAGGTTATTTCAACATTGTGAATGGTAAACTTTCAGGTTATGTTGAGTTGATAGATGCCCCATTTGAAAGAGACAGAATTAAATTGATTAACGATATCTTCAAGAAACTTACCGGTAGTTATATATATATATATGGCGATGACACCTTCGGTATGGAAAAAATGATTAAGCAGCGTGCTGATAAATCTAATATCAAGACAGATCGTCGCATGACAACAATGTCATCTAAATTCAATCAAGATCAATAATAACTTATTTTGAGATTAATATTCAGAGAGACACAGTAATGTGTCTCTTTTTTTATGCTTATTTATGATTATATGCACAAAAAAAGACGCATTAAAAATGCGTCTTTTTTCATTAGCAGAGAAGGAATTACTTCTTCTTAGCTTCAGTTTTAGTTTCAGCTTTTTTGTCAGCTTTCTTAGTGTCAGCTTTCTTATCAGCTTTCTTTGCATCAGCCTTAGCTTCAGTCTTCTTAGTTTCTTTCTTTTCAACTTTCTTAGCATCTTGTGCGAAAGCTACTGAACCCATAACTAAAAGGGCAACAACAGAAGTTACGATTTTTTTCATTTTTTGAATGGTTTTGTGCAAAGTTAAGTACTAATTTCATTAAATGCAACACTTAGTCTTATAACATTTTATGCATAATATATTGTTAACTCACGATACCCTTAACCGTGCGCCCTTTGGGCTTTTATACTACTATTTTACTACTAAAAACTTCTTTTTAAAACCTTTTAGTAAAATAGACTTTAGCCGTGTAACTTTGCAGCCTTATGTTAATGTCTTTACAGAATCTTTCCTTCTATTTTGGTGCTCGACCAATATTAGAAAACTCCAATTGGCAGATAAATACCGGTGAGCGCATTGGCCTTGTAGGTAGCAATGGTGCCGGTAAGTCTACATTGCTACGCCTCATGACCGGTGCATACACACCCAATGAAGGTACTATCAGTAAACCCAAAGATGTTTCTCTTGGTTTCTTTAACCAGGATTTGCTGAGTTTCTCTACCAATGACTCCATTCTTAAAGTGGGTATGCAGGCTTATGAAAAAGCCCATGAAGTAGAAAAGAAGATGGACAGGATTCTGAAGGAATTGGAAACAAAGCCTGATGATGAAGACCTTCTCGATGATTACAGCCATGCACTGCACGATTTTGAAGTAGCAGGCGGGTATGAGATGGAACATAAAACTGCAGAGGTATTGGAAGGCCTTGGCTTTTCTACTACCGATTTACAGCGCCCTTATGATCAGTTCAGTGGTGGTTGGCGTATGCGTGTTCTGCTTGCTAAAATGATGTTGCAAGCCCCGGAATTATTGCTGTTAGATGAACCTACCAACCACTTGGACCTTCCATCTATTGAGTGGCTGGAGCGTTATCTCATCAGTTATCCGGGTAGCGTGGTTATCGTATCGCACGATAGATATTTCCTCGATCGTATGGTAACTAAGATTGTAGAAGTTTGGCAGCGTGACTTAGTTCAGTATAGCGGTAACTATTCTTTCTTTGTAAAGGAGAAGGAAGAGCGCATGATTTTACAACAGCGTGCATTCGAAAACCAACAAGATTACATAAAACAACAGGAGCGCTTTATTGAGCGTTTCCGTGCGCAGGCTACAAAGGCAGCTCAGGCGCAGAGTGCCATTAAGCGTTTAGATAAGCTAGATCTTATTGAAGCGCCTGATAGCACTATGCCAACCATGAATATCAACTTTGACGTAGGTACGCAGCCGGGTAAGATTATAGTGGAGTTGAAAAATATCAACAAGAGCTATGGTCCTCTTAAAATTCTTGAAAATGCTGAAGCCGAAATTAACCGCGGTGATAAGATAGCACTCATTGGTGCCAATGGTAAGGGTAAATCTACTTTATTGCGTATAGTTGCCGGACAAGAAGGTTTTGAAGGTGATCGTAAATGGGGGCATAATGTAGAAGAGAGTTTCTATGCACAGCACCAGCTCGAAGCCCTGAATGTGGAGAACGAGATTTTGGAAGAAATGAAGATGTGCGGCAGTGGTAAGAATGAATTAGAACTTCGCCAGCTCTTAGGTTGCTTCTTGTTTAGTGGCGATGATGTATTTAAGAAAATTAAAATACTTTCCGGTGGTGAAAAGGCGAGGGTTGCACTGGCAAAAGTAATTGCAGCTAAGGGTAACTTCCTCATGCTCGATGAACCTACCAACCACTTAGATATGCAGTCTGTAGATATGCTTATCGATGCCTTGAACAAATACAAGGGTACTTTGATCATCGTATCGCACGATCGTTATTTTATCAGCAGAACAGCTAATCGTATCTGGAATATCGAAGACGGTAAAATCAACGATTTCCCGGGTGATTATACCGAGTTCTTAGTATGGCAGCAAGATAAAGTGAAGCGTGAACAAGCTGCCAATGCGGCTGCAAAAGCTGCACCTGCGCCTAAAAAAGAAGAAAAGCCTGCAGCTAAGCCAAAGAACAACATGAGCAATGAGCAGCTTAATAACATCAAAAACGAATACAAAAAACAGCAGAAAGTATTCCAAAAGCTGGAAGAAGACATTAACAAGCTGAAGAATGATAATGAAGCACTGGCTTTGAAATTGGCCGACCCTGCTGTGTATAACAATAAGGAAGAATTCAAAAAAGTCGATGAACAGTACAAGCAAGCGGCAGCAAGGCTTACTTTAATGAACAGAGAATATGATAAGGCTTTTGAGCTGATGATGGAGCTTGAAGAGAAAATGGGATAATAGCTATGCGTATTACCTACTCATTTCATTATAACAAAAATGGCTATCCGTCGAGATAGCCATTTTTGTTGTCTATAATATCTTTGTCATTATCTCACTAATGTTACATCTCCTTTCATATAGCCTTCCTTTCCAAACCGGTCTATATATGTAACCTGCCAGTAATAGGTGCCCATGTCACATTGTTTATGGTTAAATGTGCCGTCCCAGCCATTATTGATATTATCATCAAAATAGATTTCCTGACCATATCTGTTGTATACTCTGAATGATTTCAAGGCACGGAAACCAACTGATACTGGTCTGAATACATCATTCAATCCATCTCCATTAGGGGTAAAAGCGGTTGGTACAAAAAAAGCAGCCTGATTCACAACCCATACCCTCACTGTATCATATCCTTCGCAGCCATAAGTGCTGACTACTTTTAACGTATAAGTAAACATCCCTGTGTCCGGGTAAAAGCCATAAGGGTTGTTTATAGCAGGGTTATCAAGGTATATAGATGGTGACCATAAGAAATTATTACCTCCGGTACCATTGAACTGTATGCCTTCTCCCTTCACTATTGTTGTGTCATTTCCTGCATAAGGTTTAAATGTCTCTATAAGTACTTGTCTTACAAAAGTATCAATACAGTTTTTGATATTCTGTGATACCAACATTACATTATAGGTGCCGCCTGTAGCAAAAATATGTGTCGGATTCTGATCGTTTGAAAAGCTACCATCGCCGAAGTTCCATATCCAACTGGTGATAGGTTTAATGGTGGTTTGCGATAAGTCGGTAAACTGTATGGGCAATCCCGGGCATTGTGTGCCACTGTCGCTAAATGCAGTATGAAAGGTAGGGAATACCTTCACAAATCTCGATATACTATCCGGGCAGGTAGATCCCGGGTTTACCACCAGTTTAACAGTATATATGCCGGTGTCGGCATAAGTGTAAGAGGGTTGTGCTTCATTCGATGTGTCAGAAGTAATTCCCGGCACGCCAAAATCCCAATGGTAGGAGAACCCACCGGTGCTGCAATTCACAAAATTCACCGTGAAATTTTCACACTCAACTATATAAGTATTTATATCTGTTGAAAATTGCGGTATGCAGGCAACGACTACTTTAGAACAATCGGTTACCACAAATTGAAACTCTCTCTTTACGGTATTGATCATTTTCCCATTACGCCACTCATGGCAGCAAACAGTTACCAAATATCTGCCCAATCTGTTGGGTGTACCTGTTATGATACCTGTATTAGGGTCTATCTGTAATATTGGGTAAGCAGTGAAAGGGTGTTGCGCAGAATATGTAGGTGATTTATAAGCTACATTGTCATAAGGCGGGGGCAACGGGTAGGGCTTATTGTTATCACCATTAGCGCCTTCTACTGCACTGCAAAATTCGTATGTCAAAGAATCGCCATCTGCATCTGTTGCTGAATTATCGTAATACAGCGGATTGTTGATACAAATAATCTGTGGTGGGAAATTGGTGAATACCGCACTGTTGTTCGTAGCTGCTAAAGTACGTGGCGGAATCAAACAAAAGTAAGTAGCACCATGGTCTCCCGGGTTAAGTATATTGACTACCTGTGCATTTCTGCAGCATCTTTGGTAGGCAACAACATAGCCGCTATCGTTTTTAGGGAAAGTGAATATTTTACTAAAAGTCTTTTTTAAAAGGCATACTTCCGGAATATTCGACACGCATGCATTGGTGAAGTTTGCCGGCACATTTACTGAAGAAACATAATTAACTGTAGTGTCCAGTTCTACTAACCCAAATGGTGCCTGCATGCTATAGGCTGCTAAAAACGCAGGATTGTCATCTTCTATTGCGCCAACTAGGCCATTAAGGCAATCTTCATAAATGGTCAGGCTGATTAGGTATTTGTCGGTGGTAGAGGTAGAGCTTAAATATTTGTAGGTCACCTCACCACCCACAATATGGGAAGCAAGAACCCTTGTGCCGGGTACTAGTAGTAATAGGAGTAATATTTTATAAACCAGGCTCTTCATTTATTCCACGTAACAGTTATCAAAAAAATATTTCAGGTCGGTTTGTAGTCGTTTGGGTGCTTCAACCATGCTTATATGTCCGCACTCTTTATAGTAAGACACATAATTTACAGCAGAAGTATGGGAAAAGCCGATCAATTTTTGAGCAGGTATCAATGCATCTTTAGCACCTATTATCCACTGTATAGGGTAGGTAGCTGTCTCCAGCACATTTATGCGCTCTTTACGGTCCATCATAGCAGTATAGAAGTTCATTAATCCTTCCTTACTCATGGTTTGCGCATTGGTTACTTGTTCCTTTACAAGATTCGGGTGTTCTTTTACGAACTCTTCTGCAAACAAACCGGGAACCATTTGTGATAAGAATAGGTCTTTACCCCCTTTATCTACAATATCTATTACTTTTTTTCTTGTTTGTTTTTTTTCGTCGTCATCGGCAAGCGGGGTAGAGTGTATCAGTGATAAGCCTTGCACATACTGTGGAAACAATGCAGCAAATGCAAATGCAATGTATCCCCCCATAGAGTGGCCCACAACTATAGCCTTTTCTACGTGCTCGGCATCCAGCATTGTTTTTACGGTTGTAGCCATATCTTCTATACCGGCACTACCTTCTAGCAGACTATCACCCGTGCCGGGCATATCTGGTATAAGTAAAGTGTAATATGCTGATAGATAATCCCATACATTACGCCACAAGGTGCCGCTTTCGGGGAACCCGTGCAACAATACCGCAACAGGCCCCGTGCCCATTTTGCGGTAATATATGCGTGACGAAACAGATGTGTTGACTTCAGGCATTACAGGTGATTACTTTAGCTGACTCTTTCTATAAATCGTACCATAAATATACAGCAAAGCCAGCAATAATGGCATGAATTCAATCATGATCAGTTGCTGTATACGCAGAATATGCAATATAATTGTGGTGAATATCAATACAATTGCTACCAATGCATATCGTGGTTTGCCTTTCGGGTTCCAAAAGGCAAGGATAATGTTGGTAGGTAATGCCCATAACAGGTTGTAATTATTGGTGCATCCCTGGTGGTTAGTAGCAAACCACATCACCAATATCAGGCAGCCGAGCAGCCCGGTTACAAACAGCAATCCGGTACTCATTATTTTACCAAGCCAGCTTAATTTCTTTACAGACAATCCGGCAATGGTGAGTATAGCAATGCACATAGTCAGCACCACTGGTCCGCTCACTCCATCAGGTTTTGCAGGTCCTGCCGGCAACAGCACTTCTGGTTTTGCGGCAAGTTTATTGCCGTTTACAGTTGCGCCCTCTATGCCCGTTTTCAGATAATCAGGTAAAAACATAATGTCTTTATCTGTCATTACTTTATCTATTCTGCTACCCAAAAGGATGTTGATACCAAAGCGTTCCCACTTGGTAGCATAGAAATATTGGTTAATGATATCACGAAAGGTCAGCTTGCTATTCTTTGGTAATATTGGTCCGAATGCAAAGGTTTTACCCATTGTCTCCGGATATAAATCTCTTATACGTGTAGCGCAATTATCGTAAAAGAAATCATATTTATATTCTCTGTTCTCCGGTTCTGCATTCTTATCCAGATAATTGGCAAAGGCTTTTTTCTGGTCTTTATCCATATTCAGCACTTGCTCAGTAACGCTTCTTTGTCTTTCCTGATATTCAGGTAAAAAATCTCTGAACGGATAAACAGACAAATAGTACAACAACTTGCCTTGCATGAATTTTAACTCGAAATTCTTTTCAAAACCGTTAAATGTACCGTAGTTATATACCATGTCGGTATGGGCAGCACTGTCTATTATTCTTATTGCCGTATGCCCGAAAACCTCATACACTTCTTCATAACCGGGACCGCAGGTAATCAGGCTTATTCTTATACCGGGTAGCTGTGAAACATCAGTTTTTACAGCAACGGAGCTGTCTGACAGTGTAAATGCAAATACACTCCCTGTGCCTACAAGAGCCAATAAAACAACTAAGAATAATTTTTTCAGCATAGCTTTAAAAGAGTTAAGGCTCCATAAGAATTATTTTTAATAATGATCTTACAGAGCCTTAATGTATATAATAATTTAGCTTAATAATAGATTCTAGCCCAGATACACTTTCAATGCATTGCTGTAACGTGCTTTCTGCAAACGCTTGATAGCACGCTCCTTTATCTGGCGGATACGCTCCTTGGTAAGGTCATATTTTTCGCCTATTTCTTCAATGCTTGGTCCGTTATCTCCTTCAAGTCCAAAATAAGCAGACAATATTTCTGCCTCTCTTACGCTCAGTGACTTCAATATTCTGCGAATCTCATTACGAAGAGAATCCTTCATTACATCATCATCTGTGTCGCTGCTACCTTCCAGTAAGTCACCCATTGCCACATCTTCTGCTTCGTGCACCGGTGCATCTAGCGATGTGTGACGGGTATTGCTGGTGAAGATATTGGTAACTTCGGTTTCGCTCATGTCAAGGATACCTGCCAATTCTTCAGTAGATGGTTCACGCTCGTTCTCTTGCTCAAAAGCAATGAACGCTTTGTTAGCCTTATTATAAGTGCCTATCTTGTTCTGTGGCAAACGCACCAAACGACCCTGCTCAGCTAGTGCCTGCAGAATAGACTGACGGATCCACCATACAGCATAAGAGATAAATTTAAAACCCTTCGTTTCATCAAAACGTTGTGCCGCCTTGATCAAACCAAGATTACCCTCGTTGATAAGATCACTCAGCGACAAGCCCTGATGCTGGTACTGTTTAGCAACAGAAACCACAAAACGCAAATTCGACTTCACTAATTTTTCCAGTGCTCTTTGGTCACCCATGTGTATCTTCTGGGCAAGTGTAGTTTCCTCTTCAGGGGTAATCATCGATATCTTGCTGATTTCCTGAAGGTATTTTTCTACCGCTTGTGAGTCCCTGTTGGTAATCTGGGTGGCAATTTTCAGCTGCCTCATATAAATACTTAGTTTTATTTTTACAACAATATTAATTAACGTAGAACAGCGCAAAATCTTTTACAACTATTGCAAAACTGTTCCGATTGTAATTCGCACAAAATACGTTCCACAATCATGAATTTAAAATGTCAATATCCCACAACAACAAATAAAGAGGCCCAAACGCAATATGGTATTGAGTTAACACCAATTATAAATTATATTAATGACCCTATAGTTTAATGATGTTTCTAAAACACACTTAAATTCTGTCACAAAACTAATCGAATATGCCAAAATTGCTACCTTTGCGCCACAAATTGAAATCAACTTTAACAAAACATGGAAAAGGATACTTACCAGGCCCCCGATTATTTTCTCGTAGACGAACTGTTGACAGACGAACACAAGCTCATCCGTGACACTGTCAGGGCATTTGTGAAAAAAGAAATTTCACCGATCATTGAAGATTATGCACAACGTGCTGAATTCCCTAAACACCTCATCAAAGGTTTGGGTGAGGTAGGTTGCTTCGGTCCGTTTGTACCACAAAAATATGGTGGTGCAGGATTAGATTATATCTCTTATGGTTTAATGATGCAGGAACTTGAGCGTTGCGATTCAGGTATCCGCTCTACAGCATCTGTACAGGGTTCATTAGTAATGTTCCCTATCTACAAATATGCCAGCGAAGAACAAAAACACAAATGGCTGCCAAAATTAGCTACAGGTGAATTAATGGGCTGCTTCGGTCTTACTGAGCCGGACCATGGTTCTAACCCTGCCGGTATGACCACTAATTTTAAAGATGCCGGTGATCACGTTATCCTTAACGGTGCTAAAATGTGGATTTCTAACGCACCTTTCGCAGATATCGCTGTTGTTTGGGCTAAAGATGAAGCAGGCGAAATCCGTGGTATGGTGGTAGAACGTGGCATGGAAGGTTTCTCGACTCCGGAAACTCATGGTAAATGGTCTTTACGTGCTTCTGCTACCGGTGAACTTGTTTTCGACAATGTGAAAGTACCTAAGGGCAATATATTCCCCGATATTAAAGGATTGAAAGGTCCATTGTCTTGCCTCTCTAGTGCACGCTTCGGTATTGCATGGGGTGCATTAGGTGTGGCTATGGATTGTTACGATACTGCATTGCGTTATTCTAAACAGCGTATTCAGTTCGGTCGCCCAATCGCTGGCTTCCAGTTGACACAAAAGAAATTGGCTGAAATGATTACTGAGATCACTAAGAGCCAACTACTTAACTGGAGATTAGGTGTATTGCGCAACGAAGACCGCGCAACTCCTGCTCAAATATCTATGGGCAAGCGTAACAGTTGCGATATAGCACTGAAAGTATCTCGTGAAGCCCGCCAGATCCTCGGCGGTATGGGCATCACCGGCGAATTCAGCATTATGCGTCACATGATGAACATGGAATCTGTTGTTACCTACGAAGGTACTCACGACATTCACCTCCTTATCACAGGTATGGATGTTACAGGTATCAATGCGTTTCAGTAGTAGATAGTAGATAGTCCCGGTGGGAGTGTATCTACAGTATATAAATAACAAAAGCGGCAGTTCGGGAGAACTGCCGCTTTTGTATGCTGTGCTGGTCGAAGCGTCGGCTTCGTTCTTTTTTCATTCTATTTACAAATCAAATTGTCGTAAAGTTTGTTGATCTATTTCAAAATATATTTTAAATTTAAGCTTAGATTCTACACATGGAAACTATAATCTTTAATGGTAAACAATATCCTTCGAGAGAATTAGAGCATCCTCTATTTGGTGATATTTTGATATCAACAATTTCCCTTAATAATGATTTGATAAATGAGCATGGTAAATATGTAAATAAATCTGCAGTTAATGTAGATGAAATGGTGTTTTATTTTATGGAAGAAAATGAAATAAT
This sequence comes from Chitinophagaceae bacterium, assembly GCA_947454715.1. Classification (GTDB taxonomy): domain Bacteria; phylum Bacteroidota; class Bacteroidia; order Chitinophagales; family Chitinophagaceae; genus Flavipsychrobacter. The sequence goes on along the minus strand of CANGMZ010000070.1, from coordinate 161 downwards.
ATTATCAGAAAATGAATTAACAGACCAAATATCAAAACAAGTAAAATGATTAGATTCCAATTTTTTCCTCGATCCAGAGGAATTTCATTACAGATTGCAGACGTTATTAAGTGTTTTGAAACGGAATACAGAAAAATAAAATCTCCAGAATTTAATCATCC
>CANGMZ010000069.1 GCA_947454715.1 Chitinophagaceae bacterium | reverse complement strand
GGAGGCACATGGGATGGTACTTCAGGAATGAATGGTGGCGTATTGAGGTTGGGTGTAGCAAATCCTAATTTGTCAGGTAATTTTGTAGTTGGCTCTCCTACATCTACATATAATAGTGGTGTTCTTCAATTAGATATTAATACGGCTATTCCTGCGGCGGCAGCGGTAACAATAAATCAGTATAGTCAGTTGTTTCTCAATTATGCAACAGCAAGCGGTACCTACACTGGTGCTCAGTTAACGCTTAACGGCATTGGTAACAGATCCTCAGGTTATGGTAGAGGGGCATTAAGAAACTCAGCGACTATATGTACATGGTCTAGTCCGATAGTACTTGCGTCAAATTCTGTAATATATACGGGTGGTGCGCTAACATTAAGTGGTAATATATCCGGTAGCGGTCAATTAATAAAAGAAGGTGCTGCTGTATTAACTATAAAAGGAGCCTCCAACACATTTACAGGAGGAGTAAAGATTTCAGAGGGTAGTATTTCAGTTGGGTCTAATTTAGGCACAGGCAATGCGATTACATTTGCTCAAAATTCAAGTTTTAGTCCCACAATTACTTTAAGTGCTGCCGTATCTCATACTATCACGGGTTTAAGCAGTTCGTTTACAGATGCTACCGGTACATATACCAATACATTAGCTATGGGTGCAACTTGTACCCTTACTATTAACCAAAGCACTAACAGCACCTTTGGTGCCGGGGCTGTTTCTACATTGAACAGTATTATTACAGGTACAGCAACCTCTTACGTTGTCAAAACAGGCACAGGTGTCTTAACGCTTACAAACGGTGGCCATACTTTTTATGGTGGCTTAACAATAACGGCGGGTGAATTAAGATTAGCACCAGCATCAACTATTACTCTTGCGAGTGGAGCGAATTATTGTCCTATAAATATGAATGGTGGAATTTTGGGGACTACAGGCATTGGTAGTGGGGTAATATGCAGTTTAGGTGTGTTAAACAATGTAGTCAGTTCAACTATTTCACTTGATGCAGCAACCGCACATACTATTAGATTCAATGGTTTGGGTACAAATACAGGGACTTTAAATATTACAGGTTGGCAAGGTGCATTTGATGGGACATCCGGAACAAAAGGAAAGATATTTATTGGTTCGACTGCTTCGCTCTCTACAGCTCAATTGGCACAGATACAATTTACTGATGCTGGTAATGTATTGTCAGCAGTTCAATTATCAACCGGAGAAATAGTACCTAAGGTTACTATTAATATAACAGCTGCCGGATATGGACCATTCATAAATGGCACTACAAATGTCATTTCAGTTTCATATAATACTCCTGCCAGTTTCTTTACAGGAAATTTTAAGGTACAATTGTCTGATACTTCAGGTGCGTTTGCAAACTATACGTCTAATATTATAGGAACAGGCACTTCTGCAACATCAGGGTCTATAAGTGCTACTATACCTTCTACAACAGCTTTAGGTTATTACAGAGTAAGGGTATTGAACACAACACCATATACTGTTGCCAGTCCGGACAATGGTTCGTCTATTGCCCTCATTAACGCCAATGCTCCATATATTTCGACTTTGAGTGCATATAAAAATGTGAATCCGGGAAGTTCAATAACTATCTCCGGATTGAACTTTAATGCAACGGCAGCTAATAATCTGGTATATTTTGGTGCTGTTAAAGGACATGTAAATTCAGGGTCAACTACAGCACTGAATGTTACTGTGCCTTATGGTGCAACGATAGGTCCGGTTACTGTTTATGATACGATTGTAAAAACAGCCGGTAATTCTGCATACCCATATTTACCTGCATACAACAATAGCTATTTCGAAACCGGTAGCATAAGGTTTCAACCTAAAACTGATTATACAACAGGTACTTGCCCGAATATTGCAGCAATCGGAGATCTAGACGGAGATGGATTACCTGATCTAGTCTCTGTGAATAAGATAAGTGCCTCACTTACCATTATGCAAAATCAGGGTACAGGTGTAGCCGGATTTAATATACCATCATTGTCGCTTCCATTGCAGGGGCAACCGTCGAATGTTAAAATTGCTGATATAGATGGTGATGGCAGGCCTGATATTATAATTGCTACAGGTAGTGGAGGTCCATCAATTGGAGTATATAGAAATATTACCAATTTTGCCTCATCTACAACTCCACGTACGCTAGCATTTAGTACCAGAGTTGATTTGGTTATTTCTTCTGTTACAAATTCTCCTGGGGTGTTGGCTATTGCTGATTTTGACGGAGATGGAAAATTGGATATTGCCGCATCATGTTATTACACCAATCCTGGTAAACTTATTATACTTAAGAATAATAATAGTGTAGGTTCAGTTAATTCATTTACGCTGAATTCCTATAATACAGGCGTAAATACGAATGCACTAACGAGTTCACTAACTGTAGGTGACTTTAATAATGATCACTTGCCTGATATTTGTGTGCTCAATGAAGATACCTATAACGCAGGTACTATGTCTGTATTCAGGAATACATCAACATCTGGTATATTAAGTTTTGCTGCGCCATCTGCTGTAGCGGTTGGTATTTATCCTGTGGATATTCAAAGTGCAGACATGGATGGTGATGGAAATACTGATGTAGTGGTAACTTCATCAATAGATAGTTCTGTTTCTTTGTACCGCAATACAAGTTCATCAACTTCGGCTATAACTTTTGGCAGCAGAGTTATTATAGGTTCAAGTATTGGTAATCCTTCAGGTATTGCTCTTGGCGATCTTGATGCTGATGGGAAACCGGATGTTGTTGTTGCCAGTTGGATTTATTCCGGTTTTGTTAAGGTTTGGAAAAACAATTCTACTTCTGGGTCGCCTTCATTTACAGGTGCTACAACTTTGGCTACTAATAGATTCCCTGCAGGAATAAACATTGGTGACCTTGATGGTGATGGGTATCCGGAAATAGTTGCAGGTAACACCGGGCAAGATACCGGTAATACGGTTTCCATATTCAGAAATACTCCTTTACCAATAATTGGGTCAATAAGTCCGCTGACTGATTCTGTGTGTGTTGGTGCATCATCTACACTTACTTATTCACTTTCTTTGCCAGCAGGAGAGACAGGCTCTTGGAGTAGTTCAGATATTACAATTGCCACTGTTAGTAATACCGGTGTCGTATATGGGGTGAGTGCAGGAAATGCAGATATTTCATATAATGTCAATGTTACTGCCGGTAATATTGGTAGGTCAGTGATAAGGACAGTGACAGTAAAGCCTTTACCAATTGTAAACATTACAGGTTTCAGAGGTGTATGCCAGGGAGCAACAACAACACTCTCCGGTACTCCTTCGGGAGGAAGCTGGACACATGCTAATGCAGTTACAACTGTTAGTGCCGTAGGCGCAGTTACCGGAGTAGCGGCCAGTGGTACTGATATTATAACATATACTTATGCCGGTACTAATGGTTGCACTAATACTGACACTCAGGCAATGCCCATTATATCATTACCTGTTACGGGAACAATAAATGGTTTGGATAGTGTGTGTCCCGGAGGTCAAATTACATTAACAAATACAGGTGACTTGGGTGGAATCTGGGTTTCTAACGATACTTTATTAGCAATTGTTGGTTTGTCAACAGGTATTGTTACCGGGGTTAATTCCGGTGCACCGATAATTAATTATAAAATTATTAATGGTTGTGGCACGTTTACTACTTCAAAGGTGGTTAATGTAAAAAGCTTACCTGATCCCGGTGTAATTACTGGTTCATCAACGGTGTGTGCAGGTGCAACAACTACATTAACTGATGCTGTTGCTGCTGGTGTATGGTCAAGTAGTAATGGTACTGTCGCAACGATAAGTGCCTCAGGTATAGTAACAGGGGTTACTACTGGTAATGCCTCAATTTCATACGTTGTAACAGGTAGTTGCGGTTCTTCAGCAACAACATTGCCAATATCGGTAACTACAGTTCCATTTGCTCCAGGCGCAATCAGCGGTTCGTCAGTGGTGTGTGCAGGTAACTCTATTACATTAACCAATGCTTCTTCCGGTGGTACATGGAGCATAAATGATGTCTCGTTGGCATCGATTAACTCATCTACAGGTGTGCTTAGTGGAGTGGCGGCGGGAAATCCTACAGTTTCTTATTCGCTGTCTAACAGCTGTGGTTATTCTGCACCTACAACGGTGATTATTAATGTATTAAGTTATCCTACAGCAAATATTACTTCAGCATTTCCGCCTTGTACCGGGTATAGTACAAATATAGTATTTACAGGTACTTCCGGTGCAATAGCAGGATATAAAGTAGATGGAGGTTCATTAATTGAGACAACATTAACAGGTGGGACTGCAACTATATCAACGGGTGTGCTGGCAGCAACCCATACTTATCAGTTGTATTCTGTGCGAAATGCTGCATGTACCTTTATAAGAGATACCAGTATATCATTATCTCCTCAAATAATGACCTGGGTTGGCGGTACTACAGGTGCAGAAAGTAATTGGGGGACCGCAACTAACTGGTCTTGTGGGGTAGTGCCTGCTGTCACTGATAATATAATTGTCCCTGTAGCCACATTTATTCCTCAGATACCTGTTTCCGGAAGTGGAAATGTGAAAGATATTACGATTACATCTTTAGCTTCTGTTGCTATAAATTCCGGCGCATCTTTAAATATTAAGGGCAATCTTATTAATAACGGAAGTATTACAGGAAGAGGAAAGGTTGTTTTGAACAATGCCTCATTACAGATAATTGGTGGTAAGGGTAGTATTGCCAATATTGAATTGAACAATGCTGCTGGTGCTAGAATTGACACCGCCTCAAAATTAGTAATTACGAATACACTCTATGTAACTTCGGGTGTGCTACATACAAATGACAGTTTGGAACTTTCAGCTACTTACGATACTTCAGTTCCTGCGCGAATTGCAGCATTACCATCTTCAGGTGCATCAATATCAGGTAAAGTAACAGCAGATTTGGGAATAATCGGTGGTTACAGAAGATATCGTTTTGTTAGTCATCCATTCAGTAGCTCGATATCTCTGGGTCAACTGGAAAATTTTATTGATATCACCGGCGTTGGAGGTTCAGGAAATGGTTTTACACCAACTATAACAAATGCACCTTCTGCTTTTAGATTTGACCCATATACATCAAATGATACTATGAGTTATGACCCGGGGTGGAAGGCATTTACTCAAATCAATGCTTCAGCCACAGGAAATAATCTTTTTAAGCAATATCAGGGTATTCGTTTGTTTGTAAGAGGTGCAAAAGGAGAAGGCATTGTGCCTAATTGGTTTACTTATACGCCATCGTCAGTAATGGTTAAGATGATGGGGTTGGTCAATCAAGGCCCTCAGGTAGTAACACTTTCGCAGGGGGCAACTAATCCTGCACATCAATCATTCAATATGGTTGGTAATCCATATCCGTCACCTGTTGATATTGGAACTATTTTGTATAATGCTAAGCAGGCACACCAAGTTACCGGTTCTTCGTTTTATGTATGGGACCCTAGATTACCAGCTGGTGGTGGTTACGTTGTTGTGCTAATAGATGGTTCTCCTTTTTATATTCCGGCATATTCTTCGTTTCAGGTGCAGGCAGATCACGATGGCGCTGTTATAAATTTCGCTGAGTCCAATAAAGGAACTACTGCAAACAATTATTTATTTAAGTCAGCTGCTCAATATACAACACTGAATATATATGATACAGATTATAACTTATGGGATAATTTACGTATCAGATTTTCTGATTCAGCAACGTATAATGATGATAAAGAACTTGATGCCGTTAAGATTATCAGTACAGATTTCAAGTTTTATAGTTTAGGAGAAGATGGTCGTAAACTCGCAATAGATAATCGTCCATATTCAGTTGATAAAATTATTCCATTGGGTATTGGTAGTACATATAAGCAAGATTTTATAATTAAGGCTGAAAATATTACAGTGCCGATAGGCGGTAGTTTATATCTACATGATAGGTTGTTGAATAAAACTATAGAATTGAGTTTGGGCAGTGAATACAGGTTTACGGTTAATGATGATAAGGAGACACAGGGAGATAGTCGTTTTGAATTGGCTTTTAAACCAATAACTACAGCCTCTAATGATTTGAAAGTGACATTGTCACCTAACCCTGCAACTGATGATGTGAAAATTAGTTTTGCTTCCGGTAGTAAAGAAGACCTAGCACTTAATGTATTTGATATTAATGGTGTAAGTGTTTATACTCGTAAAGTTAGCGGAGTACAAAGTGGAGTAGTGAGTTTGCCTCTGAGTGAGTTTGCCTCTGGGATTTATATGGTTGAATTAACTCAGGGTAATCAAACAGTAATTCAGCGTTTGGTGAAAGAATAACGATTAATAGTTGCTCAATAACTAAAAAACTCCTGCAGTCGCAGGAGTTTTTTAGTTATTATATTTCTTTAAATATATACTAACTTGTGTATTCACTCAATTCGAGCCACCTCATTTCTTTATTTTCTAATAATGTGGTGATTTCGGCCATACGATTACCCATTTTCAGAAGTTCATCGTAAGACAAAGTAGTATCAGTCATTTTATCAGTAAGTGTTGCTTTTTCTTCTTCAAGTTTAGCCATATCCTTTTCCAACTCTTCGAATTCACGCTTTTCTTTGAATGAGAATTTTTTCTTCTCTTTATCAGCGGCAACTGTAATTGGGGCTTCTACTGCAGCAGGTTGTGGTGCCCCACTGATAGGGCTGCCAATTTTCTCTTTTGCTTTCAGTGATATACGATACTCTGAATAGTTTCCCGGGTAATCATTGATCACACCATCTCCATCAAACACAAAAAGATGATCTACAAGTCTGTCCATAAAGTATCTATCATGCGATACAATAAGCAAACACCCCTGATAGTCGCTTAAGAAGTTCTCCAGAACTGACAAAGTTGGTAAGTCCAAATCATTGGTAGGTTCATCGAGAATCAGGAAGTTGGGGTTGCGGAACAACACTGCAAGCAATTGTAATCTTTTCTTTTCACCACCACTCAGCTTAGATAAGTAAGTATATTGTTGCTCAGGTGGGAACAAGAATAAGGTAAGGAACTGTGATGCACTAATAGAACCACCACCTGCTAACGGGAAATGTTCTGCGATGTCTTTGACAAACTCAATAACACGCATATCTTCTTTTATCTCCAGTCCTTGCTGTGAGAAATTACCGAAAATTACAGTGTCACCAATATTTACCTTACCACTGTCAGGCATTTCAAGTCCTTGTAAGATATTGAGGAATGTAGATTTACCGGCACCATTTTTACCAACAATACCTATTCGCTCGCCACGTTTAAATGTATAATCGAAACCTTTCAGAATGGTCTTTGCGCCATAGCTTTTATAAACTTTTTTCAGTTCAGCTATTTTGCCACCTAATCTGTTCATCTGCATTTCCAGTTTCACTTGCAGATCAACAACTTTTTGTTTTGCCTTCGCTTCAGTCTCATAAAATGAGTCCTGGCGACTTTTAGATTTTGTTGTTCTTGCTTTAGGTTGCTTGCGCATCCATTCCAACTCTTTGCGGTAAAGGTTTTTCGCCTTGTCAATATTCGCAAGCGTGTTTTCTATTCTTGCTGCCTTCTTTTCCAGAAAGTTGGCATAATCACCTTGATAGGTATATATCTTATTGTCATCAAGTTCCCATATTTCGTCACAAACATCTTCCAGAAAGTAGCGATCGTGGGTAACCATGAGTAAGGTTACATTTTCTTGATTCAGATAGTGTTCCAGCCACTCTACCATTTCTACATCTAAGTGGTTGGTAGGTTCATCCATTATCAGCAAGACATGTTTATGCTCAAAACCAATATCAATAAGCGTTTGTGCAAGTGCTACACGTTTGCGCTGACCACCAGATAGTGATTTTACTTTTTGCTCCAGGTTGTGGATGTTGAGTTTCCCCAGAATTTCTTTCACCTTTCCTTCAAATTCCCATGCACTTAATTCGTCAATAAGCCCCAAAGCTTCGCTGATTTCATTGGCATCTTGCTCAGGAGCGTTCATTGCACGCTCGTATTTGCGGAGTGCTTCAGATACCGGATGCTTGTAATGGAAGATATTATCTAATACAGAAAGCTCTTCTTCAAATTGCGGATCTTGTTCAAACAGGGCAACGGTTACATCTTTATGTATCCATACATTCCCACTTTCCACATTGTCTTTACCTGCCAAAATTTTTAGTAGGGTAGACTTACCTGATCCATTTCTGGCTACCAAGGCTATTTTATCACCTTCACTGATATGAAAGGTTATATCTTCAAATAATTGTTTTATTCCGTAAGATTTGCTGATCTTTTCAGCTGAAACATAATGCATATACCCTGCAAAGGTAACTTATAGTTAGCTAAGGATAAATTAAACAATTAAGATAGACTTTCAGCGGGCAATTATTTGTTTTATATAAGCTCTAAAAATACAGGGCAATGATCTGAATGAACGATTTGTTGTCTTATTTCACCGTGTTTCAGTTTGTTTTTCATAGATTCTGTAACGCTGATATAATCTATGCGCCAACCTTTATTGTTTGCTCTTGCACCTGCAAAGGCACTCCACCAGGAGTATTGGTGCGGCTCTTTATTAAAATGTCTGAACGTATCTACGTGCCCCGTTTCAAACCATTTATCCATCCACTTGCGTTCTTCCGGTAAGAACCCGGAAGAATTTTTGTTGCCTTTCGGGTTATGAATATCGATGTCCAGGTGACATATATTATAGTCGCCACAGATAACCAAATTAGGTCTTGTCTTTTTTAATTCGTTGATGAATTCATAAAACTCATCTAGCCACTGATATTTGTAGGTTTGTCTTTCTTCTCCGGTAGTGCCACTTGGGAAGTATGCATTAATAATAGTAACATCGCCAAAGTCAGCTCTGATAACACGACCCTCGAAATCGCTTTGTTCAATATTGCTGCCATAAACGACATTGTCAGGTGCTATTTTTGTAAGAATAGCCACTCCGCTATATCCTTTTTTCTGTGCAGAGAATGAATATACATTGTATCCTGCCGTTTTTATTTCGGCAACAGGCACATCTTCTTTATTGGCTTTTATTTCTTGCAGGCAGATAATATCTGCTGGGTCTGTTTTTAGCCAGTCAATAAAGCCTTTCTTTACTGCACTACGAATGCCATTTACATTATAGGTGATGATGCGCATAATAATGGAAGTATTAATGTATGCTGCAAGTTAAATAAGGAATATGGCTTAGTGTATAGTTGTTTGAAAAAAATATTGGTGTATGGGTAAAGATGAATTGGATAAGCCGGGTTATAAATATTAGATATATCGAAAATAAGGCATGAGAGAATTCATAAACTTCATGCGTTATCTTTGATTCCTGATTTTTTGATTAATAATGATACAGCAAAGCAACCAACAAAAACTATTTTATTATTCAGCATTGCTGTTGAGTAGTTTGTTGCTGCTGATTCCTGCATTTTACAATCACTATCCACTTTTTGATCCTGACGCAGCCACTTATATTTCTTCAGGTTTTTTACTTGAAACACCTATTGACAGACCTATTATTTATGGTCTGCTATTGAGAATATTGAGTTTGAATGGATTGACATTATGGTTGCCTGTGTTGGCACAAACACTTATTGTTTCATGGCTGATATTTAGAATAATAAGGACAATAGTAGGTGATGCGACATATCTGATATATAGTCTTATAACAATTCTGTTTTTATCATTGTTTACTACATTGTCGTGGACGGTCAGTTCTATTCATCCCGATATTTTTACTCCGGTTTGTTGCTTGAGTGTCCTGTTGTTATTGGCCGGGAATGAAGTAGGCAAAACGAGGGTATGTTTATTCATTTTGTTTTTTGTGTCTATTACGGTACACATGTCTCATCCGTTGATGTTCAGTGGTTTAGCGATATGTCTGTTTTTAATGAAAAGATTGTTTCTTCCTTCATATAATTATAGGAAAACAGGTGTAACTGTTGCGGTATTGGTTGGGTTATCATTGTCGGGAATCATATTTATGGGGTCTGCATTATCTAAATCAAAGCATGTATTTTTTGTTGGCTCATTATTACAAAAGGGAGTTTTACCTGTTTACTTGCATGAAGTTTGTGATAAAAAAGCCTATAAATTATGTGCATATAGAGATGAATTACCTAAGACCAGCGATGAATTTGTGTGGCTCAGTTACAGTCCTTTATACAAAGTTGGGGGTTCGTGGCCGGAAAGTAAACAGGAGTTTAATGAAATTAGTTATGATATATTGACAACTCCCAGATATTTAGGGATGTTTATTATGGCTGCATTCAAGCAGTTGGGGGAGCAGCTTGTATTGTTTCGGGTTGGTGATGGGAACTTTTCATTCCCTCCCGGCACTAATCTCAATATGCAATTGTCTCAATATATACCTCGTGAGCAGACTATGTTTAACCATGCTTATCAGAACAATGTAAAGCTGCAGGAAAGAGTAGTGGTTCTTAATACCTTTTTTGCATGGATAATACTTTTAAGTGTTGTGATATTACCCGTGCTGATAATTACGGCTTGGAAGAAAATGGGTAGTATGATGCGGGGCGTAATTATTCTTTCGGTTGTGGGGTATGTGGTGAATTGTGCTGACTATGCCACATTTTCTACCACATCCGGAAGGTATGGATACAAGATGGTATGGATGCTTGTTTTTAGTGTGATTGTTTGCTTTTTCGATATTATCAACAGAAAAAAGAAAGCTACATCATCCCTTCATCGCCAAAGCTAAAGTAGTCGTTTCCTGCAATGATGATATGATCTAGTAGTCTGATGTCCATCAATAATGCAGATTCTTTCAGTTTTCTGGTAATTTGTTTGTCCGCTTCACTTGGGTTTTTATTTCCTGACGGGTGATTGTGCGCAATAACTAATTGGTTGGCACTGCACAATAGTGCATTTTTCAATAGAATACGAATGTCCACTATGGTGCTGGTAAGCCCTCCATTACTGACAATCTCCGTATTAATAACTTTTGATGCCTGATTGAGATATACAACACAGCAACATTCGTGAGGGAGGTCTTGTAGTAATGGCATAACAATACCTGCGGCATCCCTGCTGCTTTTTATAGCCGGTCTATCTAACCCCTCAGCAAGTTGTCTGCGACGACCAAGCTCCATAGCTGCAGCTATAGTAATTGCTCTTGCTTCACCTATTCCTTTTGTTTTTTGTAACTCTTTCAGACTCAACCTTCCTAATTCTCTGAGGTTATTTTTAGCCTGCGCTAAGATATCTTTAGCGAGATCTAAGGCAGATCTTTCACGAGTTCCACTTGAAATAAGAATCGCAAGTAGTTCAGCATCAGTTAGTGCAGCAGCACCTCGCTGCATCATTTTTTCTCGGGGTTTATCGTCCTCGAGCCAGTTTTTTATGCTGACAAATTCGTTCATGGTGGTGTATTAGTAGCCTAAATTTAGTAGCAATGCCCCATTATGACAAGAAAAGGGAAACATTTTATATCAATGAATATAGTGAGGTAGTTTTTATTACATTTGCCCGTTAAGAAATCTGAATAATGATCTATCATATAGTTACAGGCGATATGGCTGCTGCTCCGCTTTCTGAGGCGCTGGAGTTAGAACCATCGATACAGGGAAAGGTTGTAGTTATAAAAGATGTGTTGAGTGTAGGCCCCTTGCAAAAAGCAGAGGGACAAAAGTTTTCTGAATTGAGATCTGCATTTTGGCAAGACGTGGTGTTGAGTGAGAAAAATGCTATTGAAGTAGATGACTTAGAACGTTTGTTGCTCACAGGCAATGAATTATCTAAAAATGAAGATGCCAAAATATGGTTGTGGATAGCACCTGCACCTGCTGATATTTGTACCTACTATTGGGCATTAAAATATTTGGGTAAGTGGGTTGGTAGATTGTTTGTTGTGAATATTGCAGGTTTACCTTTTCTTGATGAGAACGGCAAGTTGATTTTCCCAAAAAGTATAGGGGAGATATTGCCGAAGGAATTAGTGAAGGCGCGCAAACTATCGAGGTTAGTTACCCCATCTGAAATAGAGATAGACGGTGATGAGTGGGAGAAGTTGATGAAAGACAATGCAGGCATTCGCACATTAGAAGGGGCTAAGCGCATTACTTCTCGCAATGAGAATTATTACGATAATCAGTTGCTAGCATATTGTACCCCTCAATTTCAGAAGGCATCGAAGGTAATTGGTCAGTTGTTGGCTAAAACAAATATTCCGACCGGTGATCTATACCTGGGATGGCGTTTGCGTAAAATGGCGGAAACAGGGCTTGTGCATATACAAGGTGATATAAATAAAGGCCTAAAAGACTTTGATGTGAAAATGAACGATGGGACTTTAATGCTGTAATTTTTCCTTGATATTTTATTGCTGCTCCTGCTGAAAAGTAGGAGCATTTTTTTGCAGTTAAAGTGTAAAAACCAATAGTTCTGCAAGGATTTATCTTATTCGGGCAACGATCATGTTGCGTTATGACTATCGTCATGCTGTACAGCTACTTGGCACGCTACTTTTGTTGAAAATAATAGCAATGAACAAAATAAGCGTTTCACACATGAGCAATGCACATAATGACTGGTTACGTGCGCTAGATTTTTATAAGCAAGAGTTAGGAATTTTGAGAGGTCGTTTGACTGAAGTTGCCGGCAAGAACACAGATGCTGAAGCAATGAAGCAAGTAGAGCATTTTGAAAACCAATTTAAAATTCAGGTGAACTCAATAGATACTTTAGCTCACAACATAAATAAACATATCACTGCAATAGGCACACAGGCACAGGAAGCAAAAGCCGGCTATATTGATGGTGAATTGTTTACACAGCACAATGAACTGCATAATAGTTTTTCTGCTGAGGAAAAGATAATTCAAGAGCTTAGGGCAAATTTCAATGTATTTGCTGCTAAGTGGATGTAAAAGATAAATTTTAGAGGTGTGTAAACGGTCTGCAATGTCTATTGCAGACCTATTTTTTTGTGTGCATTTTGGTAGTTTCACTAACTTAGCTGTAAATAAAGCTCCTCTTATTATCTGCAAAATGAAACATATTTTTTTATCTTTTTTTGTCCTTTTTTCTTTTAACTCTATAGCCCGATGTCAGGATTTAGCTCATTTTGCAGATAGTATTCGTGAGGCATATCTAGTGCCTGAATTGGTATATGCTGTGGTATCTGCAGATAGTATATTTGAAATGCATGCGCTAGGAAATAAAAGGGTGGGCGCTCAATTGCCGGCAGATATAAACGATAGATTCAGAATAGGTTCAAATACTAAGGCTATTACCGGTTTTATTGCTGCGCGTATGGTGAAAAATGGGGATTTGTCATGGGATACCAAGTTTTTTGATAAGTTTCAGGAACTGCGCTCAAAAAGCAACGAAGGATATTTTGATATGACGCTACTGGATCTATTAACTTTCAGAACAGGGCTTATTAAATATACTTACACAGATAGTTTACCTCTAAAAGAACAATTTTCAGGTACCGAATATTTTCAGCGATATGGTTTTATGCAATGGGTATTGCAGCGACCTCCTGTACCGCATGCGAAACACGCATTGTGTTTTTCTAATCCGGGTTATACGCTTGCCGGATTTATGGAGGAGCGTGCGGGTGCAAAGTCATATCAGATTTTGGTGAGTGAATTAGGCAACGAATTAGGTATTGATTTTGGCTTTGGTCCACCTAATGCCACTGATACCTTGCAGCCGTGGGGGCACGATGCTAACCTTATACCTGAACCACCGGCAGACAACTATAAACTCAACTGGTTGATGGCTGCGGGCAATCTTAACGTTAGTATGCCAGGTTATGTGAAATGGATTCAACTACAGTTGAATGGATTACAAGGCAAGTCAACACTGTTGACCCAAAAAGAATTTGAGTTTCTACATTTTGGCAGACCCGAATTTGCAGTAGGTTGGTTTTGGGAAAAAAACAGGGCAAAACATAAAGTATCACACAATACAGGTAACCCGGGCACGTTTTTATCTTATGTGTATGTAGATAAAGATGCCGATAAAGCAATTATCATTTTTTCTAATGCACAAACCGCAAAAGCAGATGAAGCTTTTGGCCTGCTTATTGATGAGATAAAAAGTAAGTATGGTATTTTATGATAGCTTCTTAATGTTGATTTATAAAGTTATTCAGATAGGTGGAAAAGTATTGTTCGGTCAGTTTTTTTCGACATCCTAATTTCACTGAAACTTATAATAACACTTTTATGAAAGTAATGATCATCATGGGGTCTCAGACCGACGAAAGCGTAATGCAGGAATGCAGCAAATGGCTAAATTGGTTTAACATCGAAAACACAATGGTAGTAGCATCTGCACACAGAAATCCGGATAAAGTACGGGAGCTTATGGTAAATGCTAAAAGTAATGGGTATGGTGCAGTAGTAGCTGCTGCTGGTATGGCTGCTGCCTTGCCTGGCGTATGTGCTGCTTATACCTCATTGCCTGTATTAGGTGTGCCATTGGAAGGTGGAATGCCAGGCGGTATAGATGCATTGTACAGTATAGTGCAAATGCCTGCGGGCTTACCAGTTGGAACTTTGGCAATTGGCAAGGCAGGTGCGCGTAATGCAGCAGTGTTGTGTGCAAGAATGTTTGCATTAACTGATGCTACAATGGCGGCTAAGGTTGAAGAGTTCAAGGCAAATGAGTATCGTATTTAATATTAACATAGTGGTAATAATCCCTATTCAAAAGTGCTTCGTATATTCACTTAACCATTAAATTATCACACCTTGACAGAAGCAATCATTAACCTCGAGACAGTTAATCCCATTGAGTTCTTCGGGATTAACAACAGTAAGTTTGAAATATTGAAGCGCCGATTTCCGTTGCTGAAATTATTATCGAGAGGCACCCAGATAAAAATATCGGGGCAGCCGGATGAGGTAAATGCAGCACAGGCCAAGATTGGTCAGGTGATACAGTTCCTGGAGCGGAACGGTCACATGTCTGAAAATTACTTCTCAAAATTACTTGGGGGTGATGAAGGTGAAGCGCAAGGTGAAGAGGCTCCGGCCAATGATATATTGGTATTTGGTCCGAATGGTAAGGTAGTACGAGCCAAAACAGCTAACCAGAAGTTGATGGCCGCAGCTTGCGAGAAGAACGATATCATCTTTGCTATAGGTCCTGCTGGTACCGGTAAAACGTATACAGCTGTTGCATTAGCAGTTCGTGCACTCAAAAACAAGACAGTTAGAAAAATCATTCTTACTCGGCCTGCAGTAGAAGCAGGGGAGAATCTGGGATTTTTACCCGGAGATCTAAAAGAAAAGATTGACCCCTATTTACGTCCGTTATATGATGCACTCGACGATATGATACCGAGCGATAAGCTGAACTATTATATGACCAATCGTATCATAGAAATAGCACCTTTGGCTTACATGCGCGGTCGTACACTTGATAATGCGTTTATTATTTTAGATGAGGCACAGAACACAACCGATTTGCAAATCAAAATGTTCCTTACTCGTATTGGGCCATCTGCTAAAGCAGTGATAACCGGTGACCTTACTCAGATAGATTTACCTAAAAACCAGAAATCTGGTTTGGTAAAGGCATCTAAGATATTACTCAACATTGATGGTATCGCTTATATACAACTTGATGAAGCAGATGTGGTTCGTCACAGATTGGTGAAGTTAATCATCAGAGCTTACGATAAGGCTCAGGAGCAGGAAGATGAATATGAAGAAAAGAAAAAAGCGGAGAGAAGGGGAGATAGTGCAAAATCAGATGCATAGTTGAACTTTAGTAGCTGATAATAACAAAAAGTAAATGGGGTAAGAATTTATAAATTCTTACCCCATTTACTTTTATATCTGTTATTGATATTACAGCGCAAAAGCGTCATCAACCAATTGTTGTTGTTCAATTGTATGCTTTTTAGCAAAACCTGTTGCAGGAGATGCGCTTGCAGTTCTGCTTTGGTACTTGATTGGGAAGTTTTCAAGATTCATGCTCAGGAACGGTAATGCCCCCATGTTTCTTGGTTCTTCCTGTACCCAAACCCACTCTGCTTTTTTATACT
>CANGMZ010000068.1 GCA_947454715.1 Chitinophagaceae bacterium | reverse complement strand
ATTATTCACATCGAATTGTGCTTCGTGCCATAACCCGTTAAAAGATGCAACGGGTCCTGCCCTGAAAGGTATTAACGCTACATTCCCTACAAAGGAATGGGGATACAACTGGGTACACAACTCTGCAGCTGTTATCGCTAGTGGCGATAAAATGGCGAACGAGATGTATAACAAGTTCGGTAAAGCTGCCATGACTGCGTTCCCTCAGTTGAAAAACGAGGAAATCGATGCCATCTTCGCTTACGTTAACTCTGTAGAAGCGCCTAAAGCGGTTGCTGCTGCACCTACTGGTGATGCTCAGGAATCTTCAGAAGGTAATGGTTATCTCTACACAATCATCACTTTATCATTATTGGTTTTGGTAGTTATCCTTTGGAGAGCTAACCAAGGTCTTAGTCGCACAGCTAATGATAAGGAAGGTGTGCCTAACGAAAAAGAAATTCCACTTTACAGAAATAAAGTTGTAATTGCTATGGTAGCTATCGTTGCTTTCATCATGGCAGGTTACTGGTTAGTAAATGGTGCTATCAACGAAGGTCGTCAGCAGAACTATAAACCTTTACAACCTATCTATTACTCGCACAAAGTGCACGCAGGTATCAATCAGATTAACTGTTTGTATTGCCACGCAAGTGCAGAGAAGAGCAAACACTCAATGATTCCTTCTACTAACGTATGTATGAACTGCCACAAACAGATCAACGAATACACTGGCGAAAAAGATCATCAGTTGAAAACAGCTGAAGGTAAAGTAATCAACGGTACAGAAGAAATCAAGAAATTATACGAATACGCAGGATGGGACCCGGTAGCTAAGAAATACAAATTGAAAGCTGACGGTTCAATAGATGCAAAACCAATACAGTGGGTTAAAATTCACAACCTTCCTGATCACGTTTACTTCAACCACTCACAGCACGTGAAAGTTGGTAAAGTACAGTGTCAGCGTTGCCACGGTGAAATCACTGAAATGGATGAGGTTTATCAGTACGCTCCACTTTCAATGGGTTGGTGTATTAACTGCCACCGCCAAACACAGGTTCAGTTCGACAACGATTACTATAGCATCTTCGCTAAATACCGTGAAGAAATTAAAGCGGGTAAGCGCACTGGCGTTACAGTAGAAGAAATGGGCGGTACTGAGTGCCAGAAATGCCACTACTAATTTAGATTTTTGACTAAGCATTATAATAGTTAGTAAAATATAGGTAATACAAATACTGGTTTTACTGATTTTTTGAGTTTGACTTTGAATTTTGAATAAATATATGTCTCAAAAGCAATATTGGACGGGTCTGGAAGAGTTGAATAATCCTGCTGCTCACCAGCAGATAGTGGAAAACGAATTCAAGGAAGAGTTACCGTTCGATCTGAACGATACTGTTCTTGGAGCGTCTACACCCCGCCGCGACTTTTTGAAGTTTCTGGGTTTCAGCACCTTGGCTGCTACTGTAGTATCAAGTTGCGAAATGCCTGTGCGCAAAGCTATCCCTTATGCTATTAAGCCTGAGGATATTGTGCCGGGTGTTCCTAATTACTACGCATCTACTTTCGTTGATGGTGGTGAATATTGCGCTGTTATCGTTAAAACTCGCGATGGTCGCCCTATTAAAGTAGAAGGTAATGAAATGTCTTCTATTACTAGAGGCGGTTCTTCTGCAAGAGTTCAGGCTTCTGTTCTAGGTTTATACGATAAAGCTCGTTTGCGTTTCCCTGGTTCTCCTGCTGTAAAAGGCAAAATGGTAGAAAATCAGGAATCTACTTACGAAGCTATCGACCGTTTAATAAAAGAAGGTATCGGCACTAAGCCTGGTTACCTGCTTACAGGTTCTTTGTTAAGCCCTACTACTAAAGAGATCATTGCTCAGTTCGTAGCTAAATATCCTGCTGTTAAGCATGTAGTTTACGATGCAATATCTTACTCTGGTATGCTTCAGGCTAACGAAGCTTGCTATGGCAAACGCACATTACCTACTTATCACTTCGATAAGGCGCAAACAATTGTTAGTTTGGGTGCAGATTTCTTAGGTACATGGCTTTCTCCTGTTGAATTCTCAAAATCATACTCTAGAGGCCGCAAGGTTAGTGCTAAGAACCTTAAGATTTCTCGCCACTACCATGTAGAATCTAATCATACTATTACTGGTGCAGCTGCTGATACTAGACTTACTTGCCGCCCTTCTGAAATGGGCCTTGTAGCTACAGCGTTGTATAACGAAGTTACTGGCGGTGCTAAGGTGCAATTGCCAAGTGCTAAACTTACTGAAATGGTTACCAAAGCTGCTGCCGACCTTAAAAAAGGTAACGGTATGGTAGTTTGCGGTAGCAATGATGTTCATATCCAGACTGTTGTTAACGCTATCAACGATAAAATCGGTGCTAACGGTACTACTGTTAACTGGAATACAACTAGCAACTACAAGCAAGGTATCGATAGCGACATGGTTGCTATGATTGATGCAATGGCTGCTGGTAGTGTTGGTTCAGTTTTCATACATGGTGTTAACCCTGCTTATGATTACTTCGATGCTAAGAAATTCACTGATGCTTTGGCTAAAGTTCCGTTGACGGTATCTTTCGCTGAGCGCATGGATGAAACTGCTCAGAAATGTAAATACCTTGTTCCTGATCATCACTACCTCGAAAGCTGGGGCGATGCAGAACCAAAGGTTAACTATATCAGCCTTATCCAACCGGGTATCGCTCCTTTGTTCAAAACTCGTGCATTCCAAGATTCATTGTTGACTTGGGCAGGTTCAACTGTTCGTTACGAAGATTTCTGGAAACAATACTGGACTAACAAATTAGGCGGTCAGCAGAATTTTGAAAAAGCATTACAAGACGGTGTTATCGAGCCAGCTGGCGATATGCCAATAAGTGGTGCTTCTTTTGCAGGTAATGTAAACGATGCAATCGCTAAGATTCAAGATAAGAAAGCAGGTACAGGCATGGAAGTGATGGTTTACCAAAAGGTATCTATCGGCCATGGCGGACAGTGGAGTAACAACCCTTGGTTACTTGAAATGCCGGATCCTATTACTAAAGCAACTTGGGACAACTACGCTTGCGTATCTCCTAAGAAGGCAAGAGAAATGGGTGCTGAGCTCACTGGTATAAATGAAGTAGAACCAAAGAAAAACGTAATTACTGTAAAAGGTGCTAATGGTTACTCTGTTAACTTGCCTTTGATTGTAGTTCCGGGTATGCATAATGATGTTGTTGCCATTGCCGTTGGTTTTGGTCGCGACGCAAACGTTGGCCGTGCTGCAGCTAGTGATAGCGCAACAGGTATGGGTGGTAGAAATGCTTATCCTTTCGTATCTTATAACGGTGTGAACTTTGAAGGTTTCTCTGCTGCAACTGTTACAATGACAGCTGATAAGTATGAGGTTGCCGTTACTCAAACGCATAATAGCTACGAAGCACGCCCTATCATTCACGAATTTACACTCGAGGAATTTGCAAAAGATCCTAAGGTGTTAATGAAGGAGCGTTACAAAGAAATCGGTGAATTTTCAGTGCCATTGCTTACTGAAGAAGGTAAGGAAAGCGAAGCGGAAAAAATCCAGGACGCTAAAATGGACGAAGGTTACCGCACTGAAGGTACACTCTACGACAATTACGAATATAATGGTATTAAGTGGGGTCTTTCAATAGACTTGAATAGTTGTACAGGTTGTGGTGCGTGTGTTATCGGTTGCCAGGCGGAAAATAATATCTCTGTTGTAGGTAAAGAGCACGTGATCAAATCACACGAAATGCACTGGATGCGTATCGACCGTTATTTCAGCGGTATGCCTAACGATCCGGATAGCATTCAGACTGTATTCCAGCCTATGCTTTGCCAGCATTGCGATAACGCTCCTTGCGAAAACGTTTGCCCGGTATCTGCAACTAACCATAGCAGCGAAGGTCTTAACCAAATGGCTTACAACCGTTGCATCGGTACAAAATATTGCGCTAACAACTGCCCTTACAAAGTACGTCACTTCAACTGGATGGACTGGAATGGTGCTGATGCTTTCGCAGAAAACCAATTCGAAGATTATCGTCGCGATGACATCAATGATGATTTGACTCGTATGGTGCTTAACCCTGACGTTACTGTACGTAGCCGCGGTGTTATGGAAAAATGTACTTTCTGTGTTCAGCGTTTACAGGATGCTAAGCTTACCGCTAAGAAATTGGGTCGCCCAATGAAAGATGGTGAAGCACGCACAGCTTGCCAGCAGGCTTGCCCTACAGACGCTATCACTTTCGGTAACATGAACGATAAGGAAAGTAACATCTTCAAGTTGCGCAGACAAGATCACGCTGAACGTATGTTCTACGTATTGGAGCACATACACACATTGCCTAACGTTAACTATCTTGCTAAGATCCGTAATACGGAAGAATTGCACTCAGGCGTTGATAACGTAGAGAAAGATGGTTTCTTGAAGGACCACATCTAATCGTAAGGTTAGATAACAACAAAGTTTTGAAAGTTTTTTTTATATAGATTGAAAAGAGGTAGTAAGTGCTATCGCAATTATTACTTCACTGCTAAAAATACTAATTACGTGCTATGCATATTAAGTACGAATCTTTTGTAAGAGAGCCGCTTGTAGATGGAGATAAGGATTACCATCAGGTATCGGAAGATATCATAAGGCCTATCGAAGGTAAGCCGGGTCGCATGTGGTATGTGGGCTTCTTCTTTGCCCTTTGCCTGCTGGCTTATGGTGTGTTTTCAGTGTCTTGGGCCGTGTATTGGGGCTTAGGTACCTGGGGTGTTAACCGTACCATCGGTTGGGGTTGGGATATCACCAACTTCGTTTGGTGGGTAGGTATTGGTCACGCCGGTACGCTTATCTCAGCTATCTTGTTGCTGTTCCGTCAGGGATGGCGTACAGGGGTAAACAGAGCCGCAGAAGCGATGACTATCTTCGCCGTTATGTGTGCGGGTCAGTTCCCTATCTGGCACATGGGTCGTGTTTGGGATGCGTTCTTCGTATTACCTTTACCTAACTCTCGTGGTCCACTTTGGCCTAACTTCGATTCTCCGCTTCTTTGGGACGTATTCGCAATCTCTACTTACTTCACAGTGTCTTTGCTGTTCTGGTACTCAGGTCTTATTCCTGACTTCGCACTTGTTCGCGACAGAGCAAAAACTAAGTTCCGCAAAATGATGTACGGTTTCGCATCTTTCGGTTGGACTGGTACAGCTAAAAACTGGCAACGTCAGGAAGCTCTTGCTCTTGTATTAGCAGGTCTTTCTACTCCACTTGTACTTTCAGTACACACTATCGTATCTTTTGACTTTGCAACTTCTGTAATTCCGGGTTGGCATACTACAATCTTCCCTCCTTACTTCGTTGCGGGTGCCGTATTCTCTGGTTTTGCAATGGTGAACACCCTGTTGGTTATTACTCGTAAGATCTTGCATCTTGAAGAGTATATCACTATCGGTCACCTTGAAGCAATGAATAAAGTAATTGTATTGACTGGTTCTATAGTTGGTATCGCTTATCTTACTGAGTTGTTTATCGCATGGTACAGTCAGTCTTGGGGCGAAATGGCAGCATTCCAATGGCGTATATTAGGTCCGTATTGGTGGAGCTACTGGGCTATGATGACCTGCAACGTGGTTTCTCCTCAGTTGTTCTGGGTTAAGAAACTTCGCCGTAACATTCCTTTCACATTCATCATGTCTATTGTTGTGAATATCGGTATGTGGTTCGAGCGTTTCGTTATCATCGTTACTTCTACTTACCGTGACTGGATTCCGGGTAGCTGGGCTTACTACAGTCCTACATGGCCTGAAGTTGGTTTCTACCTTGGTACCTTCGGTTTGTTCTTTACTTGCTACTTCTTATTCGCTAAATACTTCCCGGTTATTGCGGTATCTGAAATTAAGTTCGTTCTTAAAACTTCAGGTGATAACTACAAGAGATCAATGGCTAAGTACGAAGAGCAGTCTGGCGAAGAGTTCATCGAAATGGTTACTAGCCACCACGATGAAGAGCACCACGAACCAGCTCATCATTAATTGACTTTGTGAAATAGAATAGGTGAGGGTGTCCCTTTTAATAACACCATTTTTGACTTTCGAATTTTAAATTGAAATGGCTATAAAGAAATTTGCGGTAGCGGCTTACGATGATGAGGATGTATTATTTCCTGCAGTAAGTAAAGTACGTCACAGCGGTTATAAATTGCACGATATTTACACTCCTTTCCCGGTTCATGGTCTTGACGTGGCTATGGGTCTGAAAGAAACTGATTTACACATCGCCGGTTTCATTTACGGTCTTTGCGGTACGTCAACTGCTGTAGGTTTCATCTCCTGGATATACACTATCGACTGGAAGATTAACTACGGTGGTAAACCACACTTCTCTTTGCCGGCTTGGATTCCAATCACTTTCGAGTTGACTGTATTGTTTGCAGCGGTAGGTATGGTGCTCACTTTCTGTTATCTTAACCAGATAATGCCGGGTGTTAAAAAACACGTCTTTCATCCACGCCAGAGCGATGACCTTTTTATCATCACTTTAGAATTGAATGATCACGTTTCTGAATCTGAAGCTATCGCTTTCCTGAAGTCTACAGGTGCTAAAGAAACTTCTGTTCAGATTGCGGAAGATAGCTGGTGGTACGGTCGTTGGGATAAGGCTGAACCTTACGAAGCCCTCAACGCATAATTAAGTTATCAGTGCATGGGTAACATCGTTGTTAATAAACTATCAACCGATTTTACTGAAGACTTTATTTTTTGAATTTTGAATTTTACTTTGATTATGAACAAGATTAAAAGCATAGTAGTAGCAGGCCTCGGGTTAACCCTGGGATTGGCTTCGTGCGACTCCGGCAACTTACGCCGTACGCCGGGTCACATCTATGCACCTGATATGACTTATTCTCGTGCTTACGAAACATATACTTCTAACCCTAACTTCAGCGATAGCCTTACAAGCAGACCGCCGGTAGCAGGTACCATTGCTCGTGATCACGCTATGCCTGATCATATCATGGAAGGAGATTCTGTTGCGTACAAAACTTTCACAACCGCAGCTAAGTTCAGCAGCGATGAGTTGAAAGAAGGTGGCAGATTGTTCAATATCTACTGCGGTATCTGTCATGGTACTAACCTGGACGGTAACGGTCCGCTTTACTCTAGCGGTAAATTCGCATCAATGCCGGCTAACTTCAAAGATGGTAAATATCTCCACATGCCTGTGGGTCAGATGTATGCCGCTATCAAGTACGGTAAAAACATGATGGGTTCTTATGCTAGCCAATTAGATCCTAAACAACGTTGGATGGTTATCGCTTACATCAAGAAGATGCAGGCTGATAACGGTGGTGACGCTTTCACTTTCGGTGAAGCTGCTACTACAGCTCCTAAAGCTGACTCAGCTTCTGCTAAAGCTACCGCTAAGGCTGAACCTAAGACAGATGGCAAACAGATTGCCGCTAATAAAATGAAGTAAACAATTTTCTATAGTATTTTTATTAAAAGTTGCATACAATGAATGACCGTTTTGAGATACCTGCCCGATTAAGAAATACCAGCTTGGCGCTGATAGGTGTGGGTGTGTTGACGCTGCTATGTGGTATCGCAGTCCTGCTGAACAGCCATGACGATATGGATAAAACTCGCTTCTGGGCAGTTTTACTCCACGACAGCGTATTCTTTACCTTTATCACTGGCGTTAGCATTTTCGTTCAGGCTGCTGTGTCTTTGGCACAAGGTGCTTGGCTTACCGCTTACCGTCGCGTTCCTGAAGCTATCGGAGCTAATGCTTGGATCTTTGGTAGCATCGCTGCAATCGTAACTATTTGCATCATCTTCGGATTTAAAGTTCATGGCGAACATGGTGAAATGGTAAACTCTATCTATCCATGGGTTACTCCGGGTACTGATAAAGTATTGTTAGGTAAAAAACCTTTCCTTAACCCTACAATGTTTATCTGCTTCACTGTAGCTACTGTAGTATTATGGGGCTTCTTTGGTAACAAATTCCGCTCTTACTCTATTGCTCAGGAAAGTGCGCCTAAAAATGATACTAAGATCTATTGGAAAGTTTTCAGACTTTCTGGTGTTTTCCTTATCGTTTACGGTTTGTCTCAGATGAGTACTATCCCTTGGTTATGGGTAATGAGTGTTCAGGCACATTGGTACTCAACTTTGTTTAGCTGGTACAACTTCGCTAGTGCTTTCGTTAGCGGTATGTCATTGATAATGCTTTGGGTAGTTTATCTTAAGAATCAAGGCAACTTGCTTTTGGTAACTAAAGAGCACATGCACGACTTAGGCAAATTCATGTTCGCATTCAGTATCTTCTGGACTTACCTTTGGTTCGCTCAGTATATGCTTATCTGGTATGCAAATATTCCTGATGAAACAATCTACTTTAAATTACGTCAGCATGGTCCTTACAGTGTAATATTCTATGCTAACTTTATCATCAACTTCTGTATGCCAATCTTGATCTTGATGGCTCGCCCTAGCAAACGTAACTACTTCACTGTTACTTTCATGGCTATGGTTATCATCTTTGGTCACTGGTTAGACTTCTTCCAAATGATTATGCCTGGTCCATTAGGTGAACACTGGCACATCAACTGGTATGAAATCGGAACGTTCATGGGCTTCGTAGGTATCTTGATATTCACAGTTTCTCGTACGCTTTCTAAATCTTCATTGATACAGAACAACAGCATACTATTGAAAGAAACTGCGGTGCATATTGCCTAATACAGATACAATACTTTGATAAGAAATAATAACATTAATTAGAAAATAAGCGGAACGACCATGTCGGGATTTATAACGATACTATTAGTAATTCTGGTTTTTGTCATCATCTACCAGATAGGTAAAGCAAGCGAATATGCTTCGGTAATGCGCGGCCAAGAAGTCGTAAAGTACAAGACAAACCGCATCTTAGCGTGGTTACTTGTTGCATTCTTTGTTCTTGGTGTCTATGGCATTTGGAAATGCAACGAATATTTCATGCCATTGATGTTGCCGGTTGCAGCTTGTGATAATGGTGTGAAATTTGACTCAATGCTTTATGTTACTATCGTAGTAACGGGTATTGTGTTCTTCGCTACACAAACTGTTCTTTTCTGGTTCGTTTTCCGTTACCAGACAACAGAAAAAAGCAAATCTTTCTATTTCGCACACAGTAATAAATTAGAGCTTATCTGGACAACTATCCCTGCTATCGCAATGGCTGTTCTGGTAGCTATCGGTTTGAAAAACTGGGCTAACGTTACCTCTGCAGCACCTGCTAATGCTACTGTTGTTGAAGTTGTTGGAAAGCAATTTAACTGGGTTGTTCGTTATCCGGGTAAAGACAACGAATTGGGTAAAAGAGATTTCCGTAAAATAAACGATGCAAACAACGTTTTAGGTCTTGATTGGACTGATCCGCACAACAACGATGACATCATCTCTCAAAAAGGTGAATTGCACGTTGTAGTTGGTAAGCCAGTAAAACTTTTGATCGGTTCTCGTGACGTTATTCACGATGTTGGTTTGTCTCACTTCCGTATGAAGATGGATGCAGTACCGGGTATTACTACTACTATGTGGTTTACACCTACCATCACTACCGATTCTATGAAAGCAATCACAGGTAATCCTAACTTCGTTTACGAAATATCTTGCGATCAGATGTGCGGTAAAGGTCACTACTCAATGCGTGGTACTATTATAGTGGAAACACAAGCACAGTACGACAAGTGGATGTCTGAACAAAAATCTTACTACGCTGAGAACAATGCACCTGCAGCAGGTACAGAAGCTCCTAAAGCTGAAGTTAAGATGGATAGTACAAAAGCAGTATCGATGAAATAATCGACTATACACTATAGTCAAAAAAAAATTGCAACAAATGAATCACGGAGAAGTTATTATTGAAGGACCTAATGTAGCGCATAGTGCAGTTGCAGAGCATCATGGTCATGAGCATCACGAACAGCATTTTATCTGGAAGTATATTTTCAGTCAGGATCATAAAATGATCTCTAAGCAGTTCCTTGTTACCGGTATCATCTGGGCTATCATAGGAGCACTTATGTCAGTTTTCTTCCGTCTGCAGTTAGGTTTCCCTGACTCTACTTTCCCTATCATGGAGAAATTCCTTGGCGAATGGGCTAAAGGCGGAAAATTATCACCTGAATTTTATTACGCTTTGGTTACCATGCACGGTACCATTCTTGTATTCTTTGTATTAACAGCAGGGTTGAGTGGTACTTTCTCTAACTACCTTATCCCTCTTCAGGTAGGTGCTCGTGATATGGCTTCGCCTTTCATGAACATGTTATCTTATTGGTTCTTCTTCCTGTCTAGTATCATCATGCTTACATCTCTGTTCATCGAAACAGGTCCTGCATCTGGTGGTTGGACTACTTATCCTCCGCTGAGTGCTTTGAAAGAAGCATCTATGGGTTCAGGTTTAGGTATGGATCTTTGGTTGTTATCTATGGCTTTGTTCGTTGTGTCTTCTTTGTTAGGTAGCTTGAACTATATCTCTACTATACTTAACATGCGTACAAAGGGGATGACAATGACGCGTATGCCACTTACAATCTGGGCATTGTTATTCACCGCAGTTTTAGGTGTACTTTCTTTCCCTGTATTGTTCTCTGGTTTCGTATTGCTTATCTTCGATCGTAACTTCGGCACTAGCTTCTACCTTTCTGAAATATTCATTGGTGGTAAAGCATTACCGCACATCGGTGGTTCTGCTATCCTTTATCAGCACTTGTTCTGGTTCTTGGGTCACCCGGAAGTATACATCATCATGTTACCGGGTATGGGTATGGCTTCTGAGGTTTTATCTACTCACAGCCGCAAACCTATCTTTGGTTACTTTGCAATGATCATTTCTCTTATTGGTATCACATTCTTGGCATTCCTTGTTTGGGCACACCACATGTTCGTTACCGGTATGAGTCCGTTCTTGGGTTCTATCTTCGTTCTTCTTACATTACTTATCGCTGTTCCTTCTGCGGTTAAGGTGTTCAACTGGTTAACTACAATGTGGAGAGGTAATTTACGTTTCAATCCTCCTATGTTGTTCGCAATTGGTTTCGTATCTCTGTTCATCTCTGGTGGTCTTACAGGTATATTCCTTGGTAACTCTGCTATCGATATTCACTTGCACGATACTTACTTCGTTATTGCGCACTTCCACATCGTGATGGGTGTATCTGCATTCTTCGGTATGTTCGCAGGTATCTATCACTGGTTCCCTAAGATGTTCGGTCGATTCATGAATAACACTTTGGCTTACATACACTTCTTTATTACATTGGCGGGTGCTTACCTCATTTTCTGGCCAATGCACTATGAAGGTATAGCTGGTATGCCACGTCGTTATTATGATTTCTCTGCTTGGGAAACTTTCAAACACTTCCAGGATATTAACGCATTCATCAGTATAGTTGCAACTATCGTTTTCTTTGCTCAGTTGGTATTTGTTGTTAACTTCTTCGCTAGCATCTTCAGAGGTAGAAAAGTTACAGTTAAAAACCCTTGGGGTTCTACAACTTTGGAATGGACTACTGAAATCCACCCAGGTCATGGTAACTGGGAAGGTGATATTCCTGAAGTTTATCGCTGGCCTTATGATTACAAAGATGATGGTAACGGTGGTGACTTTATACCACAAACCACTCCTCTGCGTCCGGGTGAAGAATCACATTAATAATTTGAATACACACTATATAACCGCCTCTGCAAAGAGGCGGTTTTTTTATGCCATAACCGCCTCTTTTTTTCATCCTTTCGAGCTTTTTGAAATGGTATAAATCTATCATCAATAATCCTTACCTAAACAAGAGTTTAGAGCGAGTTATCCACACAAAAAAAAGACATGGTGGTACTAAAAGTGGACCATCATGGTACGGAAAGTGGACCACCATGTCTTTTCGTTTCACATAATTCAATTACTTGTTTCACTTTTGTGGTACAAACAGTCTCATTATGGAAACACAGTATATGGATAATTTCCCCGCTTCTATTAGTAACAGCCTCTACACACAGCTTGCCGCTTTCCAGCATACAATCGATGGACGTGCTCCTGAAGCTTGTTATCCTTCTGATAAGGAATTGCTGCTCCAGACAAAACTGATCACCAACATCATCCGCATTAAAAAGCACAACGCAGTTGACCATGTTGCAAAAGTCATGAAGAAATTTATTAAGCATCTGGCAGCTACAGACAAACAACTGGCACTAATCATTGCAGATGAATTTGCATATTTTTCAAAACAACCATCTTTCGTAAATATTGTCGATGAAATGAACACTGCGGTAAAAGAGTGTGAACAGCAGGAAGCGTTGACAGTTAATAAAGATGGCCATGAGCCTCCCCTTACTGAAGATCAATACAATAGATGTAAATCTTACTTAGCTAATGTCAATAAAGTAGATAAGGATAAGATGTATAACGTTGATGGTAAAAATTATAAAAAAAATTGGTTGGAGTACAATTTGTTTCAATATACGCTACCGGTAGCTCATCGTAAATTCATTTTTAGTCAGGATTTATACGAAAAATATGTAGACCATGGCATAATAATACAATTGATAAATATGCATCTGGGTAATTTACCCGGTTAAGCAACATCACGCCAAATTTCACCCTGTCTGTAACTTTTCTATGTGTAATTTTGCATAACTAAACAGATAGTAATGAAAGAGTTCTTCAAAATGTTTTTTGCCTCATTTCTTGCCATGTTCATTGCAGGAATAGTTTCAATCGGGCTTATTATAGGTGTCATTGCCAGTGCATCAAAAGCACTTACAGAAAATAAGGACAAATTGGTTACCGGAGATGTTCTGGTTATTGACTTGTCTAATCGCATTCACGAATCCGGAGAAAGTAATTCTTTTGCTATGTTCAGCAAGGGTAGTGCTTACGATGCTGGTTTGTATGATATCTCAAAAGCACTGAATAGGGCAAAGACAGACAAGGAAATAAAAGGAATTCTCATTAAAATGAATCCTGCCCCTAATGGTTGGGCTACGCTCCAGCAGTTACGTTTATCCATTCTCGACTTTAAAAAGTCTGGAAAATTTGTCTATGCTTATGGCGAGAATGTTTCACAGGGGGCTTATTTTGTCGCTACCGCAGCTGATAATATTTATCTTAACCCGGCAGGTGATTTAGAGCTAAAAGGCTTTGCCACTACATTGGCTTTTTTCAAGGGTGCATTAGAAAAATTGGAACTTCAACCGGAGATTTTTTATGCAGGTAAATTTAAGAGCGCAACAGAACCTTTCCGGGCAGATAAAATCAGTGACCCTAATCGTCAGCAGATAACTGAAATGCAGGCAAGTCTCTGGAATGAATACCTTTCAGCAGCTGCTCAATACATGCATGCCACACCTGATGAGGTAAACAAACTAGCAGTTGATGGTGCTATTCAGTTTCCGGCTGATGCGTTGAAAAACAAAATGATTGCAGGTCTTATGTATTGGGATCAGGTGGAGGAGATGATTAAGCACAACACTGGTCGCAAGCAATCGGAGACAATTAAATACATCACTATCGACGAGTACGCAGCTAACAATAGACTCGATGATAAATTAAGCGATAACCGTATTGCAGTATTGGTAGCTGATGGTGAAATAGTTGATGGTGAACAAAATAACAGTAATCAGATCGCTTCCCAAACATTTTGTGAGGAGATCCGTAAAGTTGCTAAAGACGACAAGATTAAAGCAGTAGTGCTCAGAGTAAATTCTCCGGGGGGAAGTGCTTTAGCTTCAGAAGTCATTTTACGTGAGTTGACTTTACTCAAGCAGAAAAAACACCTTATCGTATCTATGGGCGACTATGCGGCTTCCGGTGGTTACTACATCTCTTCTGGTGCAGATAGCATTTTTGCAATGCCCAATACAATAACTGGTAGTATCGGTGTTTTTAGCATGATGTTTAGTATCGATAAATTGTTGAAAAACAAGATGGGTGTCACTTTCGATGGTGTTAAAAATGCACCTTATGCCGACTTGCCAACCACTTCTCGTGCGCTTACTCCTCTGGAAGCACAACGGATGCAGAACTCAGTAGATACAATCTATGCATTGTTTAAAAATCACGTTGTGCAAGGTCGCCACCTTACACAAGCTGAGGTAGACAGCATTGCTCAGGGCCGCGTTTGGACAGGTACTGATGCATTGAAGATACACCTCGTAGATAAACTAGGTACCCTCAACTACGCCATCAACAGTGCCGCTACTATGGCAAATGTAAAAGACTTCAAGGTAGTTACCTATCCGGAACCGGAGGACAAACTCAACAACTTGCTTCGCAAATTAAAGAACAACACAGCCGCAAGTGCAGCTGTAAAAACAGCGATAAAAGAAGAAATGGGAACTGAAGAATACCAATGGTACTCAAAGCTTCAAGACCTCCGCAAAATGAACGGGAAAGCACAAATGGCAATGCCTTTCATAATGACAGTCAACTAATCATAACAACATTCAATACCATCCCCGCAGCTTAATTACTCACTGCGGGGATTTTTTTCGTAAATGGTATTGATATTAATATCATCAATCTTCCTTTAAATTCTCTTTCACAACTTATAATTGGCTTACCGTGATGTTCTCAATCTAAGATCAATTACTCAATAAAAAATTCCCCCACGCCAAAACCAACTAACATAAGTTCTCGTAAATGTTCAGGTAAAACATTTTTTAAAACCTGAAAAACGAACAATTTATGAAACGCATCTTTTTGATTCCGGTATTTGCAATGGCATTGATGGCAGCAAACACAACCATTACCTATGCACAAGAAATGACAGTAATGGTGGGTGGCGCAGCAATGTATCCCTCTAAAAACATAGTTGAAAACGCAGTCAACAGCAAAGATCACACTACACTCGTTGCAGCAGTAAAGGCAGCAGGGCTCGTAGAAACATTACAAAGTGCAGGTCCTTTCACTGTTTTTGCACCAACTAATGCAGCTTTCGATAAACTCCCAAAAGGCACAGTAGGAAATTTGGTAATGCCCGAAAACAAAGCCACTTTAACATCAATACTCACCTACCATGTTATCGCAGGTAACTTCGATGCCAAAGCTTTGATGGACAAAATAAAAATGGGTAATGGTAAGGCTATGCTCAAAACTGTAAACGGTGAAGAGCTAACATTTATGATGAAGGGTAAATCACTTATGATAAAAGATGCAAAAGGGAATGTTGCGAAAGTGACCATCAAGGATGTACATCAGAAAAACGGTGTAATACATGTCATAGATACTGTTCTTATGCCATAATTGCTTGGCTTTTTATATCAGTTTCAAGTTATCTTTGGGGGGAATAAATTATTTCCCCCATTTTCATTGAGCATAAACTGTGAAACAAGAAAACATATCGGTATTCGACATTTTTAAGATTGGTATAGGCCCTAGCAGTTCACATACACTTGGCCCATGGAGGGCCGCACAGCGGTTCATCACAACTGTGAAGGAAAAGGGAATAGACAAAGTAAGTGCGGTAAAAGTGCTGCTTTACGGTTCTCTCGCAAAAACAGGTAAGGGACACGGCACAGATGTAGCGGTTATTCTGGGTCTGTGTGGCGAAGATCCGGTAACATTCGATGTAAATCAGATTAACCCGAGAATGGAATCTATTGCGGAGCATAAAAAACTGATGTTCAATAGTGAAAAAGAAATCGCTTTCGATCCATTTATAGATATGGTCTTTCTTTTTGAAGAAAGCCTTCCTTTTCATCCCAATGCACTTACCTTCCTGTGTACCTTCGCTGATGGCGAGCAAATAGCAGAAACCTATTATTCTATAGGGGGCGGCTTTGTGGTCAAAGAAGGCGAATCAAATAACAGTGATGGGGCATTCAATCTCCCATACCCAATCGAAAAAGCGGAAGATCTGCTGGCTGCAAGTAAAAAAACAGGGTTGAACATCTCCGGCGTAGTAATGGAGAATGAGAAGGCATGGAGAAGCGAGCAACTGACAAACGAAGGTGTACTGAAAATTTGGGGTGTCATGC
This sequence comes from Chitinophagaceae bacterium, assembly GCA_947454715.1. Classification (GTDB taxonomy): domain Bacteria; phylum Bacteroidota; class Bacteroidia; order Chitinophagales; family Chitinophagaceae; genus Flavipsychrobacter. The sequence goes on along the minus strand of CANGMZ010000068.1, from coordinate 268 downwards.
GCGACTGCACTTTCCGTGGTTGCCATATCGGTGGCGTGCTTCCTGGCGGGTTGCAAGTATCGCGTAGAGCATCGGCTCTAAACAGTAAACTAACAGATGGCAAAACATATAATAGCTACAACGAGTGGATAGAAGTTATCAGAAGTGGTGGCTCGTCATTCAAATATACCCTCGACTGGGTAAGTTGTTTTGCATTGGCAGTTAATGAAGAGAACGCATCTTTTAGTCGTGTGGTAACAGCCCCTACTAATGGTGCAGCAGGTGTAGT
>CANGMZ010000067.1 GCA_947454715.1 Chitinophagaceae bacterium | reverse complement strand
TGAAATAAGTAAGCAAACATTGACGAACCAGCTTAGGGAATTAGAAATGGATGGTATTCTGGAGCGGATTATTTATCCTGAAATTCCACCAAGGGTTGAATATAAGATTACTCAATATGGAAGGACGCTATTGCCAATTATTGATAGTATGTATCAATGGGCTAAAACGAATATGCCCAACATGTCGACAAGCGATAGTGCTTATTGTAGTGTGAATGAATGATTTTAATAAATTTTAGCCAATGAGATTTGACAATATTTTCATTCCAAAAGGAAACGGATTAGGCTGGACTTTCAATTATGAAAACCCTATCTCATGGATACTGGCATTTATTTTGGCTGTATTCTTATTCGTTGTTTTATACCCTAGAGTAAAACTGCTTATTTACTATTTTATGAAAAAGTAATGGGTGGACAAGTGAAAAGTTGGGTGGACGTAATTATTTTTAGTTTTTGATACTACTCTATGTCCTTCTACACTCCTTTACGGCTGCGGTCTCTGACCGCAGTATACATTAAAATCAAAATGCGTTGTCACTCTGCCATAGCTAATCATTTATTTGATTGGCTTTTTTGTGTGCCCTTCAATTAGAATGAAAATCATTCCCCAACCCATTTATACCCTAATAATAACCGTTGTATATTTATGTTACATAGAGTACTGATGAACAAACGTTATAGTTTCCTTTTAATTTTATTTTTTTATAGTACTAATGCATGGTGCCAGAGTGCTGATGCTAAGAAGACAGACTCTTTGTTGCGTGCAATTGACCATAGTCCCAAAGACACGAATATGGTTAAGATGCTCAACCAATGTGCTTACTTACTGAGTCGCACTAACCCCAAAAGTGGGCTAGTGTATAGCAATAAAGCTGTAGTACTTTCTGAACAACTGAATTACGAAAAGGGGTTAGCATGGGCATTAGATAATACTGCACTTTGTAACAATGTGTTAGGTGATACTGCGACCGCCCGCAATGCGGCAAAAAGAGCATTAGCCATTGCGCAAAAAATAAACGACACCGCTTGTCAGGTATTACTATTAACCAGACTAGGGTATATCGCTTTTCAGGTAAAAGGTCAGCACCTGCAGGCTAGGGCTTATGGCGAACAGGCGCTAAGACTTGCGCAGGCAACTAATAATAAAGAGAGTCTTGCTTTTGCATACATGCACATGGGTTTTTTACTCTACAAAAAGAAAGACTTTAACGATGCCGTAAAATACGATTCGCTCGCCATTCATCTTTTTGAATCACTTAATGATAAGTATTCACAGGCAGGCTCCCTCTGTAATCTGGGGATAGAATATTATGTAGTTAAGAATCGTGTTCGTGAAATTGAGATTGATAATATGGCATTGGCACTGCTGGCACCTTATGGTGCTACAGAATACCGTGCCATTACACTTGTGTGTCTAAGCGACTGTTATTACAGACTACACAATTATGAAAAAGCAATATTGCCATGTCTCCAAGCATTGGAAATTGATACCCGCCTGGGCAAAAAAACACTAATGGCAGATGATAATCTGAGAGTTGCCATGACATTTAATAAGTTGCAGGATTATGAAAAAGCCGAGCGATATATAAATGCAGCAATAGAAATTGAACAGACAATTGACGATTCATATCTTTTATGGCACTACCGTAGAATAAAGAAAAGGATAGAAAAACATTTGTAATGAGTACGCATAAATACTACTTTTATTAAAATCTAATTTGTAATGAAGAAAATATTATTTGCTGTTGTATTAGCGCTGGTTACGCAAGTGGCTATAGCACAAGATGCAATACCTGAATTTAAGAATAAGGTGATGCTGCACACTAAAGCAAACACTGTCGAAAACCTTGACAATACTACACTTTCAAGAGGTATGAAAGGGAAGCCTGGCAAGGGTATTGTTTTTATGAAGGCAGACGGGAAGAATGCCGCAGTAAAATTTGACCCCAAAAGTGGCAATGATTTTATCGTAAAAGTAGAACCCGGTGTAGATCCAGAAAGTATAGTTACCCTCTACATTTTTGATGTGGAAAAGAATGCAAGAAATATTATTACAGGTGAAGTGGGTATGAGAGGTTCAAAAGACATTGTAATACCAACAGTGAAGCTGAATTTCAAAAAAGTACAAGATGGAGTTTATATCATTACTCCAGTAAATCCATTAACGCCCGGGGAGTATATCTTCACGGTCAGCCAACCTGTAAATCTTTCATTAGCTCTTGATATCAAAGGGTTTGCCTTTTCAATAGCAGAATAAGGAACTTAGTATTAACATGATAAGCCTATCAGATAGTAAGTCTGATAGGCTTTGTTTTTATAAAAGATATGGTTACTTATTTAGTTGGTTTTTGAGGCTTTCCATCATATCGAGATGGGCGTGCAAAGTGGGTAATGTATTGTCAATGATTGCTTTTATTTCATTGTCATTTACTTTATTGCGAGCATCTTCAAATATGTTCACATCATCTTTGTGACCATCTATCATTTTTCCTGTCCATGCTTTATCCCAATTACTGCCGCTTTTTGTGCTTATATTGCTCAAGTCCTTGCCCGCCCAATCCTTGGTAAGCGTCGGGTATTGTTTAGTTTTAGCATAGTCCTGAAGTTTTGCCATTAGTTTGTTATGATCTGTCAGCATCATTTTGGCATGTGCTTTCAAATCTTTCGTAGTACCCATTTTTATTCCTGCGTTGAGCAGAATAATTTCATTCTTATTGATGTTTACGGCGTTTACTACAAACTCTGAATCGGGGTTCCCCGTTATCTTCCGTTTAATATTACTAATAGCAGTGTCAGTCGATTGTTTAATATTCGTGGCCGCTACATTGGTAGCGTCTTTTACATTATCTCCTGCTTCTTTCAGATTGCCACTTACAGTGCTATCGTTGGTTGTGGTTGTTGTGCTAGTATTGCTGCACGCAACGGTCATCATGGTCAATGGTAGCATAGCCAACCAGTACATTTTAAGTCTCATGTTTTTGATTTTATGGTTATTGAATATTATGAATTGCTAATAACCATGCCATGGACTGTAATTAACCTTCGTGCATTAGATAACTAATCTTGAATGTTGTAAGTTCTCATCAGCAGGCAAGATGGAGAAGGCACTTTTATCTGAACATCGATATCAGATAAAAGTCCGGTTTGTTTATCTCGTTTGAATACAACAATGCTACTGCTCAATTGGTTGGCTACTAATATAAAGTTTCCGGTAGGGTCAATGGTGAAATTACGAGGATGTTCGCCATTTGTTGGTTGATGTCCTTTTAAAGTTAATTTTCCTGTTATAGTGTCTATGCTAAATATTGATATTGTGTTTTCAGAGAGACGATTAGAGGCATATAGAAACAGGCCATCGGGAGAAATATGGATATCAGCACTGCTATATACTTTATGTGGTTTGCTGTAAGAGCTGATATTTTGAATTAGTATGAGTGAATCTTGTAAATAATTGTAAGCACTGAGCGTACCTGATAGTTCTTCTATGCAATAGCCAAATCTGCCATTGGGATGAAAGGTAAAATGTCTTGGACCACCACCCGCAGTGGTTCTCACAAAAGATTTTGAGGGAATCCTTAACGGTACTATATTGTCTTTTTCAAAAGTGAATATTCTGATTTTATCTGCACCTAGATCGGGGGCAAACAATCTGCTACCCTCGGGTGAAAATACAGTTGCATGAATATGTGCAGTTTTTTGTCTTTTCCCTATACTTTTATCTATAAAGTTGATTACCTCACTGGTGATATCGATACTCCCATCTGCATTTATGCGTCGTGCAGATATTGTTGGTTGGGTATAGTTGCCATTAATCAGCCAGGTATCATTTTTGTCAACAGTAACATATACAGGGTTCTCTCCGTCGCTCGATTGTTTATTAATAAAAGAAATTGAGCCCTTCAGACTGTCAAAAGCAAAAGAACTGATACCTCCTGCATTTTGGGTCAGGCTTTCGGTGCAAGCATACAAATAATTGCCGGTATGGTTGAGTGTTATAAATGAAGGATTAGTAATGTCTGACCCACTACTTACAAATTTCAGATTACCGGTTTGTACGTCAAACCGAAATATGTATATTCCTTTTCCAGGTTTACCGTTTGTATAAGTTCCGATAAACAAATAGGTAACTTCTCCGCATATTGCAATTCCGGTGTAGGTGAGCAGCATAGCTGTCAACAGTATAAGTCTGAGTATCGTCTGCATACTTTTCCTGCCTATTTTTTTTCGGGGTTTAGTTGTTCCTCTATATGTGGCTTACCCATCATGTCTAGCCATCCACTTTTATTACCTGAATAGAAATATGCTTTATCGTCTATAAACTGCAGAATGAAATCATATATAAATGGGGCCAGTGTTTTTCCTTGATTGTTTACTAATCCCCACTTACTATTTTTCTTTTTTACTATTGCTATTTTGTTTTTATAAACTTGAAGTATACTATCGTAACCGCATGGAATAATTGATTTGCCATTTCCATCTATTGCGCCCCACAAGCTATCCTTCATTACGTAAAAAATATAAGGAGGTGTTGCCGGTTCAGGCTCGAATGGCATTATTTTCTTGTATCTAGCGGAATTCACTATTTTACCTCTGGGGTTTATAAGACAATAGGTCAGCTCTTTTTCTTCACCCGGGTCAATGGTGCCAATAAGATAGCCATTCATTACATTTTCTACTTCGTCTAGTATGGGTAGGGTAATGAGTGTGCCGTTCTCATTTAAAATTGCAGTTTTATTCCCTGCTTCAGCAGTTTGTTTGGCTATCAATAGCTCACCAGATTGTTCAACATCTCTATAAGATTCAGGTACTACTACCTTCCCCTTCTTGTTCACCGCAGGCGGAGTATGGCCATAACCCAGTGTCCATAGTTTGTTGTTAATGCGCTCCGGATAGCATAAGCCCTTGAGACTCAAAATTATTTTACCCTCACTACTGATTAACCATGTAGAGTCAATTACCTTCTCTTTGTTTGCGCTATATTTATTTGCAGTATATTCGTCGTCGTCATCTGAATTGTACCTGAAGATGTCATACACAGGTTGCTGCAGCCATTTGTGAGTTATATTACTATATAAGCCTTTTTTGCCCTTTTCGGTAGCAATAACAATGTCACCCAAATTGCCGTTCTCGTCTGTTTTCTGTTGTTCCCCATCTTTATACTTACTAATAATTTGTCCATTTTCACCAAGAGACAGCAGGAATTGCTGACCACTTTTAACGGCAGGAATATCTTTTAGTGCCCATGCTTTAGTGCTGATACTATCAAATGCCGTGGAAATAGTTTCCATATTACTATTGATGATGTAGAATTCTGTTCCGGTTTTGACAACTATGAAGCGACTATCTAATGTTTGTGGATTGAAAACCTTATCATATCGAGGCAATATGGTTATTCGTTTGGGGCAGTCATAAATCCCTTCTTTATGGTCTTTGTAGAGGGAGATATATTCTCCGTTTATATGCATGCTGTCGCAAATTGGTTCCACTAGCCAGTTACAATAGGCACTGACGATGCCCCACTTGCTATTTTTTTTAATGGCAAAATTGTATCCTATTTGTCTTACTGAGTCTATTTCTGCATCCCATAATGTAGGACCAACAGAGCATGCAATTCCTTTTTTTATACCCTCCGCAGAAAAGAATAAATTTTTATTATTGAGTACTTTATAATTGGCTCCTTCTTTTAAGAATACCGCTTTGTCATTGCTGTCTATACTAATCTCATTTACCCTTGTAGTGTCATTGATAAACCTGAAGAGTAATGATTTGTCATGATAAATGGCAATTGCCGAGTTGTAGTTGACAATGAGCAGACGCGGTGTGTCAATGAGCGGGATAATCATGCGCCCATCTTCTTTGATCACGGCAATCTTTTTGTGTGACGAATCTGTAATTAATGTTCCGGCATTAAACATATAATTATTAAAGTCGGCAAAAACAGGCGCCAGAAATTCTCCTTCCTGATTATATAGTCCCTGAGGGATCCCTTGAACATTATTGAATATCCTGATTATCGGTTGGTTATTATTGGCAGTGTACTGCTTAAAGAGTGCATCAGGTATAGCAGTACCCATGTCTATCTTACCTTTTACGTCATTCTTATAGTAGTGCCCGTCAGCATCTCTTTTAATATTACTGACAGTAATGTTGTTTACATTACTTTGTAGTGGGTATATTAGCTTTCCCGTATTGTCAACAGGTGCAAATAGTTTGTCTTTGCCCAATACGTAGTTGTTTGTGCGATTATCTGCAAATACGGTATCATAAATAAAGGGCTCAACAATGTTACATGCTGCATCCAGTATTCCCCAATGGTTAGTGTAATCTTTAATGATTACTGCCACTCCCTCAAGTAGTTTGCAGTTCCTTCCATCAAATCCTCTTCCTTTAAAGAGCATCTTGCCTTTATAGTTAATGAAGTAAAGACTATCGTTTTTCTTTAAAGTAATTATGCCCGGTGCTTTCTCATTAACTATATAATAGTCAGGTTTTTGCAACAGTTTGCCATGCATGTCATAAATGCCTGAATTGCCTTGAGAGTCTGTAGTAATAATGAGTGATGGATAACCAAGCGTGTTTTCATATTGTCTATGCAGATAAGCTAGTGAGGCATTTTTTTTCTGGTTATAAATTATACCAGTACTATCTACAAATATTGTACGCCCTTTGTAGTATATCGAGGTTATATAACTTCCATCTTGGAAATTGATAATTTGATCGAATGAGGCTAACTGTTTGCCATTCATATTGAATAGATAGGACTTCTTATTGTCGTAAGCACTAATTGTTTTAGACGCATAGTGCAACGATATATTTTGATATTTAATTGGCAGAATGAGTTTATTATTCTTGTCGAGCAGCCCACTTATTTTTGATGTTGCTTCTGTCTTTTGACCGGTAAATATATCCTCATTAAATAATCCTGTTTTGTTCTCCTGGCTTATAAGATAGTAAGGAGTGTATTCTATATTCTCAACTTTATTGAAGGCGGGTAGTCGCAAATCTTTATTATCCTTAATAATAGCTTTTTGGCCATTCGGTTTTATTATTACATAAGCGTCATTTGCTAGGGCATTTTCAATTTTGAAATCGACATATTTTCTGCTTACTTTATCATAATATTTTGGTGCTTGATCTTCATAGCTTTTTGATAAGGTCAGGTATCTGTTCCCGGTAAAAGTTATTTCAGAGTATTCTCCTTTCTGAAAAGCCTTTTTGTAATTATTATCAAATACTACTCCCTCGCCGGAGTAAGTTCTTACCCAGCCGCCAGGTTCTAAATACGGTTCGCTAAATAGTGATGGCAATAGCTCAATACCTTTTCTGTTTACCAGTCCGTTGTCTGCTTTTATAATGTCTTTACTTCCAAAATCTCTGATAGTGGTATATTTGAATGGTGTAAGTGTTTTGCCACTAGGGTCTTTAAATGCCCAAAGCCCATATAGCTCTATTGCTATAAAATCTTGTGGGAATATATTGATGGCATCTGCCCTGCATGAGAATAACATTTTGCCTGTTTTGTTGAATAAGTAGGCTGTATCATTTTTCCATGCTCCTATGTAGTTTGAGCCAGTGGTTACATTTGTATATTTTGCGGGGACTATAATTTTGCCTACAGTGTCTTTTACGCCATATTTTGTTTGCGTATAGTCATAACGGTTGTCAATAGAGAAGCTCATAAGCCCTACATTGTATTGTGCTACACTGCAAGGATATATTATATCATTCCCACTGGCATCAGCGGTGCCTTTATTAAATCCGTTATCTTCTTGTTTGTATAGATTGTTTGTTTTGTCAGCAGTAATAAACGGATAACGGAACTCATGCAAAATGACGCCATTAGTATCTATAAGCAGATTGTCTGCAATAAAGTTTGTACGTAGCCCCTGTTTTATTTTTTTGTATTTAAAAGGGAACATCGGTTTTCCTTTCCTGTTGAATATAGTTGAAGAAAGCCCTTGATTAACTATATAAAAATTGCCTGCAGGTATTACCTCATAGTATATATTGCTTAAGCTGTCTTCAATTGGGTCATGCTTCATAGATGAATATGCTGCATTTGTATACAGCATTCCGAGCAGCAATAATAGGGCTATGATTTTTGACATGTATGATCAACGATAAGCAGTGACTTAGTCTATAATATATAAGACGTAAATATTGTTCTTTATTGTAGGCTCATTATTCGATTTTTATAAAATATTTGACAATGACTCCTAGCGCAAAAATACTGATATGATAGGTTTATTCGTTAATTTTAATTTATCGGATGTCCTCAATACCTGCCCTTATGCGTATTTGTTATATGTTGTTGTGTTCCATGCTGTTCCATTTTTATACAGTCGCTCAGCAGCTACCTGATTTAATACCTTACAACAATAATAATCATTGGGGTTATGCCGATACAAATGGTAATGTTATCATCCCCGCACAATGGAGCCAAGCCTCTTTTTTCATTGGGGATAGAGCAAGGGTAGGTATTGGTGAATCTCAGAATTATTCATACTCCTGTATTGCAACCATTAACAAGGCAGGGAATTACATTATTCCTCCTTCACGGCATTGGAGTGGTGCATATATTGGATGGTCTTCGCAGCTCAATAGTTTTGATAGTACCGGTTTATGGGGACTAATTGATACCAATAATAACTTAATCATTCCTTATCAATGGCAAGCCCCTAGCTATAGTAGTTTTAATATGTCGCTAACGGATAGCTATAAAGTGGTTACATCAGGCGGGGTAAACGGCTTGATAGATAGAAACAATAAATTGGTTATTCCTTGTAATTACAGTAGCATATCATATCAGTCATTATTATATGATCGGCTTCGTGCATTTGTTGTTGCTGACCCTGATAATACCAATGGTTCCAATCAGTTTGGTGTGGTAGATATTAATGGGAATACATTAATTCCTACCCGCTATTCATCTATCACATATTTAGAGCAGGGAGGTCAAAAGGGTTTTCTGCTGAAGGTGTCGACTGTTGGGGGAAATGGAATATCGCGTTGGTTAGATTATCCGTCAATGAAAGAAGGGACGCCTCCGGTTGGCGGATTAGATCAAATACAGAAAGAAACCCTGAAATATGGATATATTCTTTCGGGGGATAATAATTTTACTTTGATGGACACTAATCGTAGCGTGTTGATTCCCTGCTGCTCTATACAGAAAATTAATAAAGATTCTATTGTTGAGTATAACACAGTTATTAAAGGAGATTCTATGATAATTAAAGAATCTTACCGACACACAAATACCTTGCAATTGTTTGACTCAGTGGTAAAGTTCATATACAGACAGCCTTACGACAGAGCGTTTAGACATACGCAAATTTGTGGTACTGGTGCCCGAATGAGGAGTGAACAAAGAAACCTGATGCCTATGGATATTATGCCTCAGCTAATTGTAAACGGTTATGCATCTGAGTATTTCTTTAAAGATTCATTTATTTATAAGGTAGAAAGCCTTATTGATCAAGATCCTCTGGTCCCTATTCGTAATTCTTATGCTCTTGAACAGATGTATAAGGATAAGGACAACTTGTTATACTGTATTAAAGGAGATGTTAGAGGTAGTCATAGTGACTTTGATCCCAGAGAGTATACCGCAATCGTTGACGGCAATGTTAACTATGTTGTACCACCGATGAAAGCTTTGCAGATAAAGTCATATAATAGGAAGGACGATATTCTTATTGTTTCTGGGCGCAATACTCATTATTGGTTCGCTGGGTATGGTGGGCTTGATAGCAAGGGTAATGTATTATTTGATTTGAAAGATAAAGAGGTTGTAGGTGCTTTTAGATGGCATGGTAAGTTGTATCTGTATCAGGGATATAATGCGTCAATAACAGCAACGGGCAATAAGCAACTTTTTTATCCGCGTGGTGGTCTTCGATATATTCGTGTCGTAGATACTGCAGGTAATATTGCAGAAGCGTGGAGACATATTATAGCTTTTGCACTTGTGCCGGATAGTATTTTAGCTCCGGGTGAAAAGGGTTTTTATGTAAGAGATTCTACAGACAAGGTCAGTATTGTAGATCCTGCCGGAAACAGGATTTATCCTCATTTATGTGGTAAGTATAAACTGCTATCTTATGCCGGTAATGGTTTTTTTCTTGCGGCAGACACAATCAATAATAATAAGTTGGTTGATATTAATGATAAAGAAGTTGTTCCCGGCTTACATGTATTGGGTGCATTAGATAAAAATGTGCGCTATGCGGGTGGATATCAACCGGGTATTGAATATCCCGGGCTGATGCCTGTTTACGCCTATATGCATGATAAGGCTGAAGCGCAAAATTTTTTCATTGATAACAAAGGCATTGCATATACCGGCATAGTGCCTCATACTCAAAAAGTAAAGAGGAAAAAATAGTGTCTTTTAAGTAATTACTTTTTACCTGTTGCTTCCCGCACCAATGGTGCAACTACCTTTCCAAACAATTCTATAGAGTGCAGCGATTTTTCATGCGGTACATCTGCTACTATTGTTTGTGATACGAAACGGGTGTTATTGAATATTTTATGTTCAGCTATTATTTTATCTGCTACCTCTTGTGGCGTGCCCACCAACAATGGCCCCGCAGGAGAACGTAAATATTCAAATTGTGCTCTGGTCATTGGCGACCAACCTCTTTCCTTACCAATTCGGTTCATCATTCTACTATAACTTGGCCACAATTCATCTGCGGCTTGTTGCGAGTCGTCAGCTATATACATGTGTTGGTTTATGGCTAGTTGCAACTGGCTGGCATCATGCCCTGCCTTAGCAGCCGATTTCCTGTATAATTCTACCAATGGCAGGAACTGCGCCGGGTTGCCGCCGAGGATGGCAATGGTGAGTGGTAGATTTAACGTGCCTGCTCTTACTACTGAAGCCGGTGTGCCACCCACTGCCAACCAGATAGGCAATTTTTGCTGATATGGACGTGGGTACACGCCTAACTGCTGTATAGGGGCTCTGTGCATACCTTTCCAAGATACCATTTCGCTATTGTTGATATTCATCAACAGGTCTAGTTTCTCTGTGAACAGGTCATCATAATCATTAAGATCATAGCCAAATAATGGGAACGATTCTATAAAAGAACCCCTGCCTGCCATTATCTCTGCCCTGCCTTTTGATATAAGATCTAATGTGGCAAAGTTCTGGAATACCCGCACCGGGTCTGCGGAGCTCAAAACAGTAACTGCACTCGATAGCTTTATATGTTTTGTGACAGCAGCTATAGCAGCAAGTATCACTTCGGGAGCAGAAACAACAAAGTCGGGGCGATGATGCTCACCCAAAGCAAACACATCTAAACCCGTCTCGTCTGCAAGTACTGCTTCCTTAATCAATTCTTCTATGCGCATCTGGGAATTGACTGCATTGCCCGATATGTGCTCTATCGGTATTTCCCCAAATGTACTGATGCCTAATTCCATATATGATAAGCTCCGTTGTGTGGTTGCTCACTGCAAAGGTCATGGTTTTTTATAAAACATTTGTCATGCAGGTTACATAGCAGCATTACCGTAATCTATAAAGTGTATATCCCTCGGCAATAACAACACTGTCAATCGGGTGTTGGACTTCTGAAAGATAGTGGTTGTTGAAATCGTCAGCGAGACCTTTTACCGTGAGGGCATACTTAACATGCATACTGTCAAATATTTTATGGTTTTCTTCTAACGGCAGCAACCACGCCTGCACCATGCTTTTTTTATTGGTATATAGGGTAAGGAATCGTGGGCGGGAAAATAGTATTATATCGCTATCGTTTACATGAGTTTGTATATAGCGGAATGCTTGAAAATCTTTAGTTGCAGGTACATACCCCACCGGTGGGTTAGTCGTGCTTTTCATGTATCTGAGTCCGGTAAGCAGGCAGGCTAATGTAATGGCTACGCCTGTTTTGCGGGTAGAGACAGAAGATAATGCAGGTAATATTTTTTGCAGTGCTAAGTAGCAGTAATAATAAACTATGGCAATAGCAGGTAGGAAATAACGACTGTCGTGAATAGGGTAGTAGAGCATTAGCCCAATCATGAGGCAGAAGAATATATCCTCAATTTTTATTCCTTTTCGTACAGATACTACAAAACCAATCAGCGTAAAAGACAGTCCCGCACTTTGCATAATCGTCACCAGAGCTGTGCGGAAGCCATTGTCGGTTTCGTAATAAAAGAAGCCATTGATGCTCTGTATCAGAAAATTGACATTGTTGCGAAAGAGTGTTGGAATGCCGGTGTGTGCTACTTCTTTTAAGTAATTCAGGTAGAAACCTCCGGCAGAGGTGGGGGTATAAAAAATGAATCTATTGACCACAAAGTGGAGCGCCGTCACACCAATAATTATATATGCACTGGGTAGTAATATAGACTTATTTAACGGTTGGCGTTTATATAAAGCCATGCCGGCATTGCTCAAAAGCAGTAATACCTCAGCGCCTATCAATAAAATAGCTTGGGTGCGTATCATTACCGCCATGGTGGCTAATGCCATAAGTAATAATATACGTAATGGTTTGAAAACCGCCGCACGTCGGTAAAGCAGATACAACATCACAAATAACAGACAAGGCAAATCTGACCACACCGATTGCTTGATGTCAATCATAATGCCACTATACCCAATGAGCAAGCTGATGCATATTGCAGATAGATCACCCATTTGTTTTCTTAACCATGCAAAAACTGTAAGTATTAATGCCACTAATAACACAGTATTGAAATAGCACATTGGCAGAATAGATAAGCCCCATATTTTTACAATAGGTGCTAATAAGAGTGGAAAGCCGGGAGGATATTGTGGTGGTGAAAAGCAAATGTTACGATCATAAAACACAAAACCTGTTTTATAAAACGGAATACCCTTACTTATGTTTTCAGCTTCTTTAATATACAAGGCATAATCATCTCCTCCCCACGAATGCCCCTGATGCACATTTAAAAAGAACAGAGGAATGGCCAGCAGGATAAGCAGTAAATATGAATAGTGTTTGCTGATAGTCTTAATTGATTAGTTCCGGTTCAAATCTACAAAATAATTAAAGAATAGGGCATTGATACAGAGAACGCATATAGTGCCTTTTAATTGTGGATTCTGTTTATTCTTTTTTATTTGACTTGACCTTTCTCTTTCCCCTGCAAAAACAACAGCTAATAAACGTTTATCCTTTTTTCTTTTTGATGACCAGCGCCTGATTATCAGCATCTATCATTTTCTGGAAAAATTCCCGCAATGATGGATAGTAGTCTATGCCATAAAATGTTGTTTTTATATTCAGGTTTGTGTTCACACTTAGGCTGTGTATGCTAGGGTAGTAACCAATTAGTTTTTTGTAGTTAATGGCATCTTGATCGTAGTTGATCAAAATAGGAGCATAAGTGCTGTCTGGTTCCATATTTTCCGGTAATACCACAGTCATGAAATAGGCATATTCTGTTTGGTAAGGAAATTCTATAGGTAACTTTCTCTTGGTCTCCTTGAAAGGATTCTTGGCAAACATTTTTATCATATTCGCATTCAAATAGAGATTGTCGGCCTTTTTGTCGAAACTTAATTCGCAGGTTAGTCTTATTACTAAGTTAGTATCGGGGTTATTTAAATTGTCAACTTTTGGTTCAGAGAAAACCACATCAGTTGGTAATTCATTTTTAATGGCTTGTATATCTTCTTTTTGTTTGTCTTTGTCTCCTGCCCATGCTTTTCTAATATTCGGAGAGCTGATCATGCCATATTTTATGGTCAATTCCAGCTTTGCAGTAGAGTCAGTAAAGCCGAATATTTTTACACCATACATAGTCTTGTCTTTGAGTAGGTCGGGTGTCAGGTTCATGCCCTTACCTTTATCACCTAATATCCATGCAAAGCCATTGTAGCAATATGTAGGTAGTGCACCGAAATTATTGTTTTTATTACTTGCATCTAATAATATGTAGCTGCTGTCAATATAAACTGCACAAGCCATAAAGTTGATACGGTCTAAAACCGGGAAGGTTTCACTGGCAGATATATTGCTGGTGGTGCTCATAATAATGGGTGCCGCATTCACTCCTGCTTTCAGCAGCATAGCAGTTAATAACGCATTGATATCTCCGGAGCTACCTTCATGCGTGTTGAATGTTTTCTTTACATCAATTCGGGAGAAGGAATATGTCTTTTCATTGCGCTTGAAGTTATTGCGTACATATTTGAATATTGCCATCGATTTTTCAGATTCAGTCATACTTGGTTTGATGATTGAATCGATTGTGACATCCATAAAGTGATTTGCCGCGGTGATTTCTTTTTTCAAAAGTTCTTCCTTCCATATCTGCACATTGATACGTTCCCAGGTATTGTTATAATGTTTCAACGCGAAATATCTGCCCACACCTGTCAATTGCATATCCAAGCGTTCTTCTTCATTTTTTACATTTACTACATATGGTTCCTCTTTCACTCCGCTTATGTTCCTTCTTACCCAAAATGTCTTAACTCCATCAGTATTAGATGTTTTTACATAAGCAAAATTATCAGTGCCCAGCATGGCATCATCTTCATCTGAATATTGTTTTTGCCTACCCCTAACATGGGTGACTGCAGTGTACTCTAATTCTGCAGGGTGAATAAACTTAAATGTGCTGATTAGTTTCGGGTATTCGTCTTGCACATCCCACGTGCAAACTTCACTGGATAGCTCTGTAACTACTTCGTATGTATAATCTATTATAGATCCTTCTTTTACGTTTGGTAAAGAAAAGTTTGCTGAGAAAGTACGCTCGCTCACCTTCTTTTTCAGCAGGTCTTTATTAACCAGCTGCGTGGCTACAGGTTCATTGCCTACAAGATTATATGTAGTGCCTTTAACATTATGTATATAATTGCGGAAATCTTCTTTGGGATAAAAGATTTTTATGTCTGCTGCGTCAAGCGCATCCTTTTTAAGGATTTTAATTATCCGGTGTATTGTTTCCTTTTGAGTGAATTGGTCTGTTTCGAAATTTATGCTGATTACAGCACTTTCAAATAGCACCACTGCACTGGCATCTGAGTCTACACTATAAATATTGGTATTCAGGTGTTTTTTGAAATATGCCTGATCAAAATTATTGTCACAAAATGCAGGAGTTGCAGCGAGAATGGCAAATGAAAATAGTACGAACAGATATCTGAAGTTCATAGTAAAAAGGTTTTTGAAGCACCAAAATAATACAAATTGTGAGAAATAAGAAAGCTTTATAGATAATGAAAAATTGACTATCAGAGTGGACTGCATTAATTAACAGTAAATATATTGCTGCATTGATTCTATCAATAGACATTGCTTTTAATTTTCTGCACCTTTGTTGTTCAAACACAACAAATCATTATAATGAAACTGAATAATAATAAAATACTGATAACAGGTGGTGCCAGCGGCATAGGTTTTGCTATGGCTGAACGCTTTATAAAAGAGAACAACACAGTTATAATTTGTGGCAGAAGAGCAGATGCATTGGCAGAAGCTAAGGAAAAGCTGCCAACTGTTATTACCCACCAGTGCGACCTGACAAATGAAGCCGATAGAGTAGCCCTGTATACATGGATAGCTAATGAGCACCCTGATACCAATGTTTTGGTTAACAATGCAGGTATTCAGCAGTGGATGAATGTTACTGACGAAGATTTTTTTGCACGAGCCCAAACGGAGATGGCTACCAATATGGAAGCCCCTGTGCACCTGTCGCACTTGTTTTTGAAGCATAAAGCTTTGACAACCATCATGAACGTAACTTCCGGTTTGTCGTTTGTGCCACTTACTAAGGTTCCGGTTTACTCAGCTACAAAGGCATTCTTCCACTCATTTACCCTGTCACTGCGACAACTGGTGGCACCACACAATATAGAAGTAGTAGAGGTGATACCACCTGCCCTCAATACCGACTTAGGTGGTAAAGGATTGCATGATTATGCACCTCCGGTGAGTGAGTTTATCGAGTCTATATTTAACCAATTGGCAGGTGGAGCCAATGAGGTGACTTTTGGTTTCAGTGAAACTGTAAGTAAGGCAGGGCAAGAAGTGCTGCAACCTATCTTCAATCGTATGAATCAGAACTAAATTATCTTCTAATAAAATACAAAGTCCGCTCCCCGAGCGGACTTTGTATTTTATTACCCAAGAAGATTGTTTTTAATAACTTCATGTATTGGTTGGGGTGTTACTTCCTGAAATTTGTAGGGCATATTCCCATAATATTTTGTTGTAGTTAACCGTTGTTATTGAGAAATAACTGTCAATAATGAGATATGTCGGCAATTAGTTTTACTTATAATAAAGGTCAATTATATTTACCCCAGACAATGA
>CANGMZ010000066.1 GCA_947454715.1 Chitinophagaceae bacterium | reverse complement strand
CCATGGCACTCCTGCCTTACGGAAAAATGTACTGAATATATTATCACTCCCTACTTGATCGTAGTAGTTAGTTCGCTGATTAATATCATGCGCATAATACCCATATACATACGTGCGGGGGCTTCGGTTAAGTATCCATAAACCCGAACAACCATATTTGAATTGCTTGTCTTTATCGCCATAAGCTAAAAAGCCAGTGAAGTGAGCATCTTTCAGCTTTCGAGATGTACCTAACGAAATACGAAATCTATTTCCTTCAACAGGATTGGTACTGTACAAATAATAGTATGGCCCTAATTGTAACCACCCAATATCTTTGACTCCACTTGCTAAAAATGTGATAGTATTTTTATAAACAGTTGTAATCGGCATATTATTAATGGTGTCTACCATCTTGTAAATCGCTTTTTCATTTTTAGAGAGCGAATCGGGGCGATTATTCATCCACCAATCATCGCTCTTGTGTTTAGCCGAATCATCTTTAATAATATCCACTTTATACTGAGGGTCATTGAGTATTCTTTCAGCAGCGGTGTCGTTAATTTTTATCTTATGATACGTTGTTGTCTTTCTACCAATGAACCCTGGTAGTTTTTGCGAATTATATATTGTGAAATTGGCAATAAATTTATCCTTGATACAAAACCAATTATCATCATCGCCAGTGGGAGCATATTCCTGATACAAGCTAATTCGATCTACCCAGTTGATATTTGCCAACTTAGATACATCCATACTAATGCGCTGAATAGCATAAGAAGTATCCACTACCCAGAAATCACCTTCAAAACAACTTTCTCCTGCGCGCTTAGGCGAGAACTGAACTAATATAATACGATGTCCATAAGCCGATTGCGTATCTTTTATTTTATACCTATAATAGAAGATACCATCGTTGCTGATGGGGCTGATAAACTTTTTATCGAAAACCGGAATGTAATTCCTGTACACATTCACGTTCTGATAGAGGGTGCCTAGATATTTTACAATATTCTCATTATTTACCCCCTTCACCATGCTTGCCCTTATAAACTCTCTTTGCTTTTTAGGCTTACGGCTAAAGTAGTAATCAGAGATTGTCTCTGTCATATATAAAGGCAAGTAAGGCTTTGATTCAGAGACAGTATCCAGATTATCGAATATAAAACTATAGCTTTTCAGTAGTGGTATTTTCTGAAACTGAGATCGGTTAAGTCTTTGCAAATCTGCTTCGAGCCTGTTATATGCTTCGTAGCTGTAATTATCAATTCTATCCGGGTCGTTTTCGGGTTTGTGTTTTATTATTTTGCGCATCAGCACTACTCCCGGGTCTTCGCCACTAGCAGTAATTACAGCTTCTTTGAGCATGGTATTTTTACGCTCCAGTTCAACAATGAAATTATATTGATGTGCCCCCGTCTTAACAAATGCCTTAGTCAGGGTCTTGTAACCCATAGCAGATATTTTAAAACTATCCTCAGGGATGTTATCAATTGTAAGGGAAAATGCACCTTCTAAATCTGCAGTGGTGCCTATCATGCTTTTCGGAAAAAAGACAGATGCGAATGGAATCCCTTCACTAGTGTTCATGTCTTCTACCTTTCCCGTAATAACATAACCAACCGGAACATCTGCCTTAATGGTATCTTTTTTTACCGTGTCTGCAATTACTGATTTTCGAATACTGTCGGCATGGTGGGTCGTATCCGTAATTTGTGCCATTGCAGGCAAACAAACAAGGAACAAGTAAATAAATAATGAAACACTTTTTGTATTCATATTCAAGGCCTACAGTGCAATAATTTACCGAACAAACGGAAAATCATAAAATTAGCACACTAAATGTATGAAGTTACCTGCAAATATCAATTTGCCAAAGTCTTCGTAAAAAAATATGACATAATCTTGATTGCGCTCTGCTGTTTCAGCTCAGTTTCCTGAATGGAAGAGCAATATCAGTTACTATTCCCATAAAATACCTTCATAAATAAAACCAATTTGCCACTACCGTTATCCTATTTACCTTTAAGTACAGAAACAAAACATACTTTGTTTGTCTTTCTTAAAAACATCCAATGAACCATAAAGAGATAGTGACGTTTGGTCAGCTGAAAAAATCGGGATATAAACCTAAAAGTATTAAAGAAGAAGTTCGTGATAACCTGATGAAAGTGATCAGGGAGAAAAAAAGTCCTTTTCAAAGCATTCTGGGTTATGAAGACACTGTTGTGCCTGATGTAGAAAGGGCTTTATTATCAAGACATAATATATTATTCCTCGGTTTGCGAGGTCAAGCAAAGACCCGCATGGCAAGAGAGATGGTACATCTGTTAGACGAATGGATTCCAATCGTTGCAGGCAGTGAAATCAATGATGATCCCTTTGCACCTATTTCATTGTATTCCAGACAATTATTAGAAGAGAAAGGAGACGACACACCTATTGCATGGCTACATCACACAGAGCGATATGGCGAAAAACTAGCTACTCCTGATGTATCTGTTGCAGATTTGGTGGGTGATATTGACCCTATCAAGGCAGCAAATATGCGTATGAGTTTTGCTGATGAGCGTGCATTACATTATGGTATTATACCCCGCTCAAACAGAGGCATATTCGTTATTAATGAGTTGCCTGATCTGCAAGCACGTATTCAGGTTTCCTTGTTTAACATATTACAGGAAGGCGACATACAGATACGTGGTTTCAAATTACGTATGCCACTGGATATACTTTTTATATTCACTGCAAATCCGGAAGATTATACCAACCGTGGTAGTATTGTAACACCATTGAAAGATAGAATTGAGAGCCAGATAATAACACACTATCCT
This sequence comes from Chitinophagaceae bacterium, assembly GCA_947454715.1. Classification (GTDB taxonomy): domain Bacteria; phylum Bacteroidota; class Bacteroidia; order Chitinophagales; family Chitinophagaceae; genus Flavipsychrobacter. The sequence goes on along the minus strand of CANGMZ010000066.1, from coordinate 13,522 downwards.
AAAACAGTAGAGCTATCGCAGGCTATCACTGATCAGGAAGCGGACATATTACCGGAACAAAAAAATACAGTTGAGGTACCCGATTTATGCCGTATGCTCATAGAGCAAATAGCTATGGAAGCCCGCAAAAGTGAGTTTGTAGATCAGAAAAGTGGTGTTTCTGCAAGACTGACTATTTCTGCTTACGAAAATTTGGTAAGTACTGCCGAAAGACGCGCACTAAGGCACAATGCGCCGCACACTATGGTGCGCATCTCAGACTTTACTGGTATCATCCCTTCTATTACAGGAAAAATAGAGTTAGTGTATGAAGGCGAGCAGGAAGGCCCGCTGAATGTTGCCTACCGCCTCATGGGCTTAGCCATTCGCAGTGCTTTTGTGAAGTACTTCCCGGATCCTCAATCTTTTAGGAAAGCAGGACGAGATGCACAAAAAGCTAAGGCAAAAGCAAATCCTTACCAACCGGTTATTGATTGGTTTGGAAAAGGGAATGACCTGATGTTGCTGCAAGACGAGTCTGATGCAGATTACCGTAATCACCTGTACATGGTAGATGGGTTGTATAGTATTGCAAAACAATATTACTCGGATGCCGATGAAGCACAGATAGGTTTGCTGATGGAGTTTGTACTACATGGGCTATCTGAATTCTCGTTGATATCGAAAAAAGGTGTGGAACGTGGCGGTTATGCATTTGGCGACATGATGGCAAGTATGCTCAATATGAGTCAAATGGACGATGACAGTGATGATGAAGACGAATTTAGATGATTGTCTAACGTGACAGGCAATCGTATATATTATTATTAAATACTTAATTTAAAGGGTCTGCATAGAGAATAACAGGTGCAGACCCTTGTTTTTTTAGTTGATATTGTCCTATATTTTGACTTGTTCACTTAATTACTTAGATTTGAAGTTTAAAATAAAACATACTTCATAACATGAAGGGATTTTTCCTCACTGCGGCAGTACTTTTGGCATTTATGGGCAGCACATCTGCTCAGACAAATGTCTGGAATGATTTCAGGGATGACAGAAGCTGGGATATAGGGTTTAACTATGGCGCTAGCACTATCACTCGCCCATTGGGACCTGAAAAGGCTTACCAAGGAAGCCGTACAGATGTTGTTCCTGAATATTCACTGAAGCTGCAGTATGCAGCTGACCCGCATTGGCATCTGGCGTTTGAACTTGGATGGCGTCAATGGGCTTCTTATGGCACTTGGTCTCAGCCATATACTTTTGGCACACAATTGAAGCCTACAGAAGTAAAATTTCAATTAGGAAATCCTGCGCTTACAGAGTCTTTCCAGTTAAACTATGTAATTCCATTTTATACAAAGTACAGAGTACTCAACAAGGCTAACCTATATTTTGGTGTTACTGCAGGTTTAGTGACTACTGTGAGCGATGGTTCTTTGGGTTACAGCAAATACAACAACCGTCCAGACTCATCTTATCGCTATGTATCTGGCTACAACTATGGTGCCGGTATCGGTTACAGCATTGGTGTTCAGGCGGGATATACTTATTATTTTTACCGTAAGTGGGGCGTAAATGTTGAGTTGGCTGCTCGTTTTGTACATGTAAACACAGAAAAAGCAAACGGCATCAGCGATGACCACAATACCAATGCTTATCACATGATGTTCTTCCCTGAAACAATAGGGCTTAGATACAGATTCCGTTAATATTTATTAACGAGAACAACCTTTAACACGCCGTTGGCTGACAAAAGGAATGTAGGGCATAGTTTTTGACATTATTATTATGTATTTCCCGTATAGTGTGTGTGTTCAGTGGAAATTTAAGGAAACGGAAATACCCAATATTAGATTTCCACGAAGAGTGCTTTTTTAAGCACTCTTTTTTTGTGTGACTAAGCCCGTGCTTTAAGAATATCTTGCTTGATGAGTTCCCAATGCTTGCCTTTCAGGCATATAGGATCTGCTTCTTCATCAGCTTTTGAAAAATTAATAAAATTGGCTTTAATTAGCTCTTCATTGTGATTGTATGGATACCGTTGTCGATGCAGGGAAAGCATCTTATCAAATTGATAATTATCCATTAGTTCATGCAAATCCCAAAAATCTTTTTTTCTACCTATCCTCTGAACAATATCAATCTTCATAGCTATAATCTCTTCTATTGATGCCATACGAATGCCATCAATTAATAAAACTGGCTGAATATATTCATCCGTATAAAATAGATCTAGTTTGATTAACTCTTCTTCTGAATAACCAATAGTGTAGCATTTCCCTATGCTAACAGGCCCTATTCCAAATGAATAGACGAGTGGGAATATTAGACGTAAACTTTCCTCTATTTTTGAAAAACTAATCGAATCATATATTGCATCAGTAAACATATCTATATCAATAGATATTCTATGACCAATTTGTAAACTGAGTGATGTGCCTCCAACAAGCCGAAAATCAGCGAGTTCATCACATCTCATGAGTTGTTCAAGTGACTGCTTTAATAATGGAGAAACAGTATTCCAATGTATTTTTTTACTCATAATTGTCAAACCGAAGAATTATTATGTAAAACAAGATCTATAACATCTTTACCATAAAAATGTATTATTTCTTCTTTTTCTTCTTTATTGCCTCTTTCAAATATACGCTCGATAACAAACCGCTTATGCTGTCTCCAATCAATTTTTTCAAATGAAGTGTCCCAAAATAATACCCTTCTCAACTTAGAAATGTCCGGATGATAGTCCTTATCTATTTTTCTCTTTTCCTCCTTGATCTCATAGAATACTTGTAATGTCATAAAATACCCTTCATCAAGCCCTAGAGCCTGCTCTATTCTCATTGCAAGCTGGGTATTCATATTTCTTTTTCCTTTAGTAATGGCACCAATGGTTTGTGGAAATTCATTTATAGATAAAGCAAACCTACCCTTAGAGATATTTCGCTCCTTCAACTTCTTTTCCAGTACAAATCCCGGGTGGATTCCTTTTAATATTTCCAGTTCATTTATCACAGCACAAAAATAAACATTTTTGCGTAAACAATTTTGTTTACAAATCAGTATTTAAAGCTTACAATGGAGAAAATACGGAGAAGAGACGTAATCAACCAATGATGATATTATCAGATGTTCAAAATGTAATAGTTCAAGTATTCATGCGCATAAACGAATTTTTAGTGCAGAAAGGGGGTGCCTGATAGCTTTAATTCTGCTTCCTGTCACTACGTTTATGTGGGCAGTGGAGCTATTCTTTGGGGCCTTTGGAGTTAATAAAAAAAGAATACTTGTCTAAAAAGCAATTATACTTGGAGATTAAGAATAAAATAATTAAACATATTTGTTCATAACTCCTCTTTTTTGCAAATCCATTCCATCCGATTAACTTTGCACAGTATTTGAGGGATATTTCCATCACTTACACAGCTCTTTATTTTTCAAATTCGTCTTAATTTAACTTAGCAATATGAATTTATTTTCTGTTCAGAATGAGGAATTTACAGGCCGGCATATAGGTCCGGATGCAAATGAAACAAAGGAAATGCTGCAGACCATTGGTATCGACAGCATGGAAGAATTGATCGCGCGCACAGTGCCTGCCAGCATCCGTATGAACCACAAGCTGCGCTTGCCAGATTCATTGAGCGAAGCTGAGTATCTATCAACAGTAAAAGAGATATCTCTGAAAAATAAAGTTTACAAGAGCTATATAGGTCAGGGTTATTACGACACACACACACCTAGCGTTATTCTTCGCAACATATTTGAAAACCCGGGATGGTACACTCAGTATACTCCATATCAGGCTGAGATTGCACAGGGCCGCTTGGAGAGTTTATTGAACTATCAGACAATGATTTGCGACCTTACAGGTTTGCCATTGTCTAACGCATCGTTGCTCGATGAAGCAACGGCTGCTGCTGAGGCAATGTCAATGTTCTTCCATACCCTTAACAAAGACGACAAAAATATTACCCGCCCTAAATTCTTTGTTGACCATGATGTATTTGGTCAGACAAAAGATGTTGTAGTCACACGCGCTACACCACTGGGTATTGAAGTAGTATTTGGTGATTATAGGGTTGCAGATATCGATGTTACTTATTTTGGTGCATTAGTTCAGTATCCTGATGCAAAAGGTAGCATCGAAGATCACCGTGGCTTCATCAATGCGATGCATGAAGCAGGTGGTTTTGTAGCTATGGCTACAGACTTACTGGCACTTACCTTGCTTACCCCTCCGGGAGAACTTGGTGCTGATGTTGCATTAGGTTCTGCTCAACGTTTTGGTGTACCAATGGGCTTTGGTGGTCCTCATGCGGCATTCTTTGCTACTAAGGATGATTTCAAACGTCAGATTCCAGGTCGTATCATGGGTATCAGTATAGATGCTCAGGGCAACCGAGCTTTGCGCATGGCATTGCAAACTCGAGAACAACATATCAAAAGAGAAAAAGCAACTTCAAATATATGTACCGCTCAGGCATTGCTGGCTAATATGGCTGCAATGTATGCTGTATATCATGGCCCTGATGGCCTGAAAAATATTGCAAAAAGAGTTGCTGCCCTTACCCAGGCTTTAGGTGATGCTCTTACTGCTGCAGGTCACAAATTACATAGCAAAAGCTATTTTGATACCATCACTGTTACCGTAAGTGATGCTGCTGCTATTCGCACGGAAGCAGAAACTAAGGGTATCAATTTCCGCTATCATGCCAACAACCTTATTGGCATCTCTCTTGACGAAACGACTACGCCAAATGATTTGATGAACATTATCAGTGTGTTCACACATATAGACGAAACTGTTTCATTAAGCCTTGATGAGGAAATGATATTGGAACATATCCCAACTTCATTGACCCGCACAAGTGATTTCCTTACACAACATGTATTTAATGCGCACCACAGCGAAACGCAAATGATGCGCTACATAAAGATGCTTGAAAATAAAGACCTCAGCTTAAATACAAGTATGATTTCTTTAGGTTCTTGCACCATGAAGCTTAATGCGGCATCAGAAATGATTCCTGTAAGCTGGCCAAACTGGGGTAAAATGCACCCATTCGCACCTAAGGATCAAACTTTGGGTTATGAGCAAATGGCTAAAGAACTGGCAGCTTACCTTTGTGAAATAACAGCGTTTGATGCTTGCAGTTTGCAACCAAACAGTGGCGCTCAAGGTGAGTACGCTGGTCTGTTAACTATTCGTGGTTATCACGAAAGCCGTAACGAAGGTCATCGTGATGTGATTCTTATTCCTATATCTGCACACGGCACCAACCCTGCAAGTGCGGTAATGGTAGGCTACAAAGTAGTAGTCGTAAAGGCATTAGAGAATGGCTACATTGACGTTGAAGACCTGAAAGCTAAGGCTGCTTTACATGCCAACAACCTTGCAGGTATCATGATCACTTACCCAAGTACTTATGGCGTTTATGAAGAGACAGTAAAGGATATTACTGAGATCATACACAACCATGGCGGACAGGTATATATGGATGGCGCCAACATGAATGCGCAAGTAGGATTGACAGCTCCGGGGCTTATTGGCGCCGATGTTTGCCACCTGAACCTTCATAAAACATTCGCAATACCTCATGGTGGTGGTGGACCTGGCATGGGCCCTATCTGTGTGCGTAAGCATCTTGAAGCATTCTTACCAGGCCATGTTGAATTTACAAACGACAATAAAGCCCACCACGCAGTTTCTGCAGCACCTTATGGCTCTGCTAGCATATTACTCATATCTTATGCATACATCCGTATGTTGGGACCAGTAGGTGTTCGTAAGTCAACAGAATATGCAATACTTAATGCTAATTACATGCGTGCTCGCCTGAAGGATGAATTTGAAATCCTTTACACAGGTAGCGGAGGTACATGTGCACATGAGTTTATCGTTGATCTCCGTCCTTTCAAAAAGAGTGCTGAAATCGAAGCCTCTGATGTTGCTAAGCGTTTGATTGACTATGGTTTCCATGCGCCAACAATGAGCTTCCCTGTTGCAGGTACAATCATGATAGAACCTACAGAAAGTGAAGATAAAGCTGAGCTAGATCGTTTCTGCGATGCATTATTGGGTATTCGTGCTGAAATTCGCGCAATTGAGGAAGGCAAAATGGATAAAACTGATAACCCATTAAAAAATGCGCCTCATACACAAGCAGTAATCACTGCTAATGAGTGGGCTCATTCATACACTCGTCAGCAAGCTGCATTCCCGCTGCCTTATGTTAAGAACAATAAATTCTGGCCTAGCGTTGCACGTGTGAATGACACTTATGGCGATCGTAATCTGGTTTGTACCTGCGAACCAACTGAGGCTTATGCAGAAGCATAAGCTTTATAGTGCCCTATTTTTATATTTAATTGATGAAGTCCTGCCGTTGCGGGACTTCATTAATTAACAGCATCATTGTATTTTTTCTCTGTGAATTTTCTACGAAATATCCGTTTTTAGTCAAAATATTGTCAGATTAACTCATTCTTTTTTATAGTTTTACGCACAGATTTATATTAAATAATATTTTATGGATAGGAAGATGAGTCCTGAGAGTTTAATGATGTCCTACGGCTACAAGCCGGAATTATCAGAAGGCGCTATTAAGAGCCCGATTTTTCAGACTTCAACATTTGTTTTTAAGAGTGCAGAAGAAGGAAAAGCCTTTTTTGAAGTAGCTTATGGTCATAGAGCTAAGCATGCGGGTGAAGAACTCGGGCTAATCTATAGCCGTATCAATAACCCTGGCTTAGAAATATTAGAGAACAGACTCACTTTATGGGATCAGGCAGAAGAATGTGCCGTATTTGAAAGCGGTATGTCTGCGATCACAACAGTTTTATTGGAGTTCCTGAAACCCGGAGATTTGTTATTAATGAGCACCCCACTCTATGGTGGTAGTGATCACTTCATAAAAAAAGTATTGCCTAAATTCGGTATTCATGCCATATCCTTTCAGGTAGGTATGACCACTCAGGATATCATTAAACTGGTTGAAGACAGTGGCATGGCAGATAAACTGGCATTGATACATATAGAAACACCTGCCAACCCAACTAATGATCTGGTTGATATTAAAGGTTGTAAAGATGTTGCCCGTCACTTCTCTACACCTGAAAAGGAAATTTACCTTGCTGTAGACAATACTTATATGGGCCCTGTTTGGCAGCACCCGCTTTTACATGGTGCTGACTTGGTTATGTACTCTGCAACAAAATATATAGGTGGACATAGTGACCTTATTGCCGGAGCATGCCTTGGGTCATCTGAACTGATTACAAGAATAAAGACATTGCGCACATTCCTTGGTAATATGGCTGCTCCATGGACGTGCTGGTTGATGATGCGTAGCTTGGAAACACTAAAAGTGAGAATGGATATGCAGGCAATAAACGCAGAAAAAGTAGCTGAATACCTGAATAACCATCCAAAAGTAGAGCGTGTTTACTACATAGGTAACCTTACTGAAAAAGATGGTTTACAATATGAAATCAGACAACGCCAGTGTCTTACCAATGGAGGGATGATCTCTTTTGACATTAAGGGTGGCGAGGCAGATGCGTTTAAATTCCTTGATTCTTTGAAATTGATAAAACTTGCGGTTAGTCTTGGTGGAACAGAAAGTCTTGCTGAGCATCCAGCGACCATGACCCACGTAGATGTTGAGCCTGCTCACAGAAAACAATTGTCAATTACAGAAAAAATGATCAGATTGTCAATTGGTGTTGAAAATTATAATGACATCATTTATGATATTGAGCAAGCATTAGAAAAAGTAAAATAATTAAAAATCAATTACTTATAACGCATTTTAATTGACATTTAATATACATTGACTTTATTCAAGGAGCTTAATTACTTTAAATAAAAAAATATTTAAAAACTTTGGGTTACCTTTTTCAAGTAACAGTATTAACAAGTATAACGTCTAAAAAACAAAATTATGAAATTAGTAAAATTGAGCGTATTCGCTCTTACAATGGGTCTTTTCCTTGCTTCATGCGGTGGTGCAAAAACTGAAGAAGCTAAAACTGATACAGCAGCAGCTGCTACTACAGCTCCAGCTCCAGCAGCAGTTGACACTACAGCTAAGCCAGCAGCAGATACTACAGCTAAGCCAGCAGCAGAAGCAGCTAAGCCAGCTGAAACTAAAGCTACAGAACCTAAGAAAGACGAAAAGAAGAAGTAATTCTTCCCTCTTTATAAGTTTTTTGAAAGCCATTCCGCAAGGAGTGGCTTTCTGCTTTTTAGGCTAATAATATTATTTAAATAAATATTCAAATAATTTAGGGTTACCTTTTTTTATTTGAGGTATAAATAAGCATAACATCTAAAAAACATAATTATGAAATTAGTAAAATTGAGCGTATTTGCTCTTACAATGGGTCTTTTCGTAGCATCTTGCGGTAACGGAAACAGCGAAGCTCCAAAGGCTGATACAACTGTTGCTCCTGCTGCTGCTCCAGCACCAGCTCCTGCTGCTGCTGATACAACTGCTAAGCCAGCTGCTGACACTACTGCTAAGGCTGCTCCAGCTGCTGACGCTAAAGCAACTGAACCTAAAAAAGACGAGAAGAAGAAGTAATTCCTTCTTACAAGTCATAAAAAAGCCCTCCGTGAAATATTTCCGGAGGGCTTTTTGCTTTTGCTAAGTACTATACTAAAACGCTCTGTTGATACCTAGAACATATCTGTAAGCAAAATATTGAGGATTGCTGTAAGGTGTGCGATTTAAGAACAGAGGGAAGTCGACCCGGAGTGTAAGTGGCTTAGCTTTTTCAAATACCCCCCAACTCTTAATAGTGAATGCCATACCCAAACCTGCATCCGCACGCACATCACTCCATATACTCGTAGGTACAATATTGTAAACATTGTTTGTAGAGAAATTACTTAACTGCATAACACCAGCATCAGCAAAGGCATATAAGTTTGCATGTAACCAATTGCGGAAAAAACGTGGTTTGTAAGGGATATAATTCTCAAAGCCTATTTCCATACTCACCGATGCACCGCTGCGACCTTTATAAGCCTCAAGAACTGCGCCATTGCGCTCATCGGGGTTATTATAACCTGCATAACCACGCAGATTCAATCCACCACCCTGCTGAAAATGATTCATATCGTAGCGAGATATACCCTGCCAGTCAGTTGGCATAAACCCGATACTACGGGTAAATTTGTTTTCCTGCAACTCTTCGGGGCTAGCACCTGCCATATACAATAAACTCTCACTAGGGAAACGAGTGCCCATACCATACCTGCCAAATAAACGAGTCTTCACTTCAAAACGAGCAACATAGTTGGTATTAACAGACTCCATCTGAACAAAAGAATAGTTAGATGGCAGATTATTGCCATTGAGCATTGGGGCTCTTAAGCTTAGTGTATAGCGACCTGCACCATGGAAATATGCATAATTATGAGTCCATGCCAAATTAATGGAAGTATTTGGTCTTGTCCAGATACTTGACCAGTCTCCAGGCGTAATGAGGTAATCAAACGCTTGCGCATCTTGCCTCCACATACTTTGAGCATAGCCCTGCACCAGATTCTTATCATTCATCAACCAGTTGAAGCCACCTCTCTGATACCATGTCCCATCTATAAAACGGCTATTTATTTGCATCACCAACTTAGCCATATTGCGGCTCACAGGAGATGAATAATTGAAGGAATAGTTAACAGGAGAATAAAGTCGATAAGGGGCATCACCGGTGTAACTCAAATAACCATCTTGCTGTAACCCGTGAGTATTCAACCAAATAGACGCATCTACCTTATGAAGCGTGTACATGTAGTCTCCTTCAAAATGAGCTCCGACTTTTATGCCATCAATAGGGTTCCACCATGCATCAGGACGAATATATAGTCGGTAACGACGACGATCCCACTGTGTAGCTAATCCCCCGTCAAAGGTTGTCTTTATAGCTCTTTTGCATGCAAACAACCCTTTTCCTTTGTAATTATCAACTTCATCTCTGTCAGATAAGCGGAAGGTGGTATCAATTTGCACACTACTTATACCACCCGGCATATTAATACGAGCTGAATAAGTAGTTTGTAATTTTCCCCAACCATACCATTTTGGCAACTGTGTCGCATTTGTTTCTTTACTAAACCAAGTATTAGGTATGTAGTAGCTCGCCTTCTTACCGTCCTTTCCTGTGACTGTAAAGTCTATGGGCATTTGCATATCCCCTTTTCTATGGAACTTAATAGCAAAACTATCTTTTGAACCCTTTATCCTACGGATACTACCCACACTATAATCTAGCGACTTTGTAGTCTCAAACCATTCATCAAAAAACCAAGAAAGATCTACATGGGTATATTGAATTACAGAGGCTCTGAAATCCTCAAAATAAGGATGCGCAAACTTCCACTGTTCAAAATAGTGCTTCATAGCACCTTGAAAAAGTGAGTCACCCAATACATACTGCAGATTATAAAGCATATTTGCTGTCTTATAATACACAGTCCCATATCCTCCACCATGATTCAATGCATTATGAAAATCATCCGAATGCGTATTCAATTGAGTTTCATTTTGATTTAGTGCTGCATTGATAAACGGTATAGCTACGTTACGATCCATAACCATGGAAGGCTCTGTAAACAAGCGCCGATACTTAGATCTCGGTTTACCTGCAAGCACCGTATCTCCGTCAATTCTTCTCAATCCCCAAGAAGTAAGGAACTGAGTAAATCCTTCATCCATAGCCGCACGATAGGTTTCGTTGCTACCAACTTGGCCATAAAACCAGTTGTGCCCTATTTCATGTACCAGCAAACCACGATAACCCGGCTCTGCACCACCATCCATAGTTATCATAGGGTATTCCATACCATCACCTGCATCTGCTGCTACAATCTTAGGATAACGATACATACCTATGTCTTCAGAAAAGGTTTTGATAATCTTAGTCATATAGTCTGCCGCATTTTGCCATCGTGCAGCATGTGGTTCCTGAACTATGGCTACGCACTCCACACCATTCCAGAACGCAGTACCGATACGATAAGATGGGTCACCGGTAAATGCAAAGTCATGCACATTATTAGCTATGAAATGCCATTTTTTACGCTCACCCTTTATATAAGGAGTGATTACTGATGGTGCTTCATCCCACTTTTTATCAGCGAAATTCTTGATATCCAATTTTTCACGAAGCGCGGCAGGTAGTACCTCGTTTCTATTTTGTAACTCACCCGATGCTTCAACAACATAATTAGAAGGGAAGTCTAACGTAACATCATAGACACCATAGTCTCCATAAAATTCTTTATTCAGGTGTTGATACGTATCCCAACCATGCATACGATCATATACAGACAGCTTAGGGAACCATTGGCAACCATTATAATGTTTAAAACCCCATGCATCATACATTTTCATACGGCGACGGGTCTGTCCGATGTCGTAATAAGTATTGAAGCCCATTTTAATGATAATCTTCCCACCTGGCTTTAATATTGCCGGCAGGTATACTTTCAGTATGGTATTATCTAATTCTGTTTTAACAGACTGGCCATCAATCTGAACATTATCAACGGTTATTCCCAGTCCTGCAGCTTCTTTTGAACCATAGACAGACTGCACCTTATTTAGTTCTTCCAGCTTACCTAGGTAAGAACCTTTGATAAATGCATTCTGGAACAAATGAAAATAAACATAACGGAGTGTATCCGGTGAATTATTCCAATAGGTAAGCTCTTCGGCTCCTTCTACCCTATCATCTTCTTCATGAACAGTTGCCTTAATATTATAGGCAACATCCTGCTGCCAGTAAGCCTTATCCGGCATTCGATTTTGCCAATAATGTTCATTGCTTGAATTACGATAAACATTGTCTCGCAACTGAGCATTAGCATTGGTTAGAGCAAGAAAAAAAGACAAGAAGGACAAAGTAAACAACCTCATAAACAAAATTTGGGTTAAAAATAGAATATTATCACGTAACAGCACATGACTAACGACGGGCAAAAAGTGTTTGTTTGCATAAGAAGTAGCTCGATTGTTATAAATAGAGGTAAATAGGTAACCAACTCAACTAATTAAGCATCTTCAGCACTCAACAAATGGATTTATTATGGGGATTTAACCGTATGTTGCAGAAAATATTGGAATAACTGCACGTATAATCAAAAATCCCATTTTTCTTTTGGGTTTCAAATGATTATTTTTGCAGCGTTTTATACTCAAATAATAAAAAATACTATGGCAATAGTTGATGTTGTAATGCCTAAAATGGGCGAAAGTATAATGGAAGCTACCGTGCTTAAATGGCACAAGAAAGTAGGTGACGTTATTAAAATGGACGAAACCCTGCTGGATATAGCTACTGATAAAGTAGATAGTGAAGTTCCTTCCACAGCTGCAGGCACCATCACTGAATTGCTTTATAAAGAAAATGATGTAGTACCTGTAGGTTCGGTTATTGCTCGTGTTGAAGCTGGCGGCGCTGCTGCAGCTACGGCACCTGTTGCAACTCCTGCCGCTGCACCTGTTGCACAGGCTACACCAATACAGAATGCTGCTCCATCAGCACCTGTTGCTGCACCAGCTGCAGGAAACGGTTCTCGCTTCTATTCTCCTCTTGTATTGAATATAGCAGGTAAGGAAGGCATCAGCATGGCTGAACTGGAAAATATACCAGGCACTGGTAACGAAGGCAGAGTATCAAAGAAAGATATTCTGGACTACGTTGCTAACCGTGGCAAAGTAGCGGCACAACCTGTTGCTACTCCCGCAGCAACACCTGCCCCAGCTACTACTGCTCAAGCTGCTCCATCAGCCCCTGCAACAGTTGTAGGTGGAAATACAGAAATCATAGAAATGGACCGTATGCGTAAACTTATTGCAGACCACATGGTACGCAGTAAGGCTACTTCACCGCACGTAACCAGCTTCACAGAGGCCGATGTTACTAATTTGGTGAAATGGCGCGATAAGGTTAAAAATAATTTCGAGAAAAAATATGGCGAGAAAATCACCTTCACGCCAATATTCCTTGAAGCTGTTGCCAGCTGCATCCGTAAATTCCCTATGATCAACGTGAGTGTTGATGGCGATCGTATCATAGTTAAGAAAGATGTAAACATTGGTATGGCAACTGCACTACCAAGTGGCAATCTTATTGTTCCGGTTATTAAGAATGCGGACACGAAGAACCTGATAGGACTAGCTAAAGATGTAAATGCATTGGCAAATGCAGCACGTAACAACAAGCTGAAAGTAGATGACACACAAGGTGGTACATTTACATTGACGAACGTTGGCACATTCGGTAGCCTTATGGGTACGCCTATTATCAACCAGCCTCAGGTCGCTATTCTTGCAGTAGGTTCTATCAAAAAGAGACCAATGGTATTGGAAACTGCTGATGGTGATGTTATTGCAGTACGCCACATGATGTACTTATCTTTGAGTTATGACCACCGTGTTGTAGATGGTTCATTGGGTGCAAGCTTCCTTACTGCAGTAGCAAACGCGCTTGAAGCATTTGACCCTAAGAGAGATATCTAATAATT
>CANGMZ010000065.1 GCA_947454715.1 Chitinophagaceae bacterium | reverse complement strand
TTATAAATTCAGCCATTCTCACTAACCAAAAACTGTACGCTTTCATTCAAATTATTACTACCAATCTATCCTTACCAGCAATTTATTCCACTGCGGATTTTTGACCCACCTTGGAAATTTGCGTATAATTACTGACAAACATACCAAAAACCTTTCATTCTAAAAAGCCTATAGGTCCGATAGAGTTGTTATTTAGTGGTTAATGTTAAAACAATTTATGATTTTCGCCAATATTCATGTCTGATTTTTTGTTAAAATTTAGTAAAAAATAAGACTTTCTTCCCCTGAAATAACAATTATTTTCCATAAATCGGCTGTTTTCAACAAAAAACAGCTAAATGTGGATAACTAATTTACTGATTATCAAAAAGACATCTGATATTATGCCGTTTTTAGGCTGTAACTCTTGTTTTTAGGGACTTTGGGTCAACTTTATTTACTGTTGGAAAATAGCTATTTATGAATACTAATATTCTAAACTATGTGCTCAAAATGGTTTATTTCTATTAAAAAAACTTAAAAAAGACCTATATATACACATCTCACAACCAAAGAAGACGATTGAATTAAACACTATTTAATATGTTGATCAATTAACCGAAAATTAATACCCCAAAAGAGGCAAATTTAGAACTAATTCTACCATATAGCATAAATAAAAATTTATTTATGCTATTAATTCACATGGCTTAAGGCCGGTAATGCGCTTAAATGCAGTACTAAAATGAGAAATACTGCTATAACCCAACGTGAGCGCAACATCAGTAACCGAGAACCCTTGATTTTGTAGCATATCTGTTGCCTTTTCTATGCGTAATTGTTGCTGATATTCATGTATGGTTTTACCGGTAAGTGCTTTAAACCCCTTTTTCAGGTAGCATTCATTCATAGCCACTTTGCGAGAAAGTTCCCTTATTGTATGTGGCTTCCCTTCATTTCGAACTATTATTGCACAAGCCTCTTGTATTTTTTCACGCTCACTCTCAAACGCAAGAAAACGACAGGCCGGCACCTCCTCAGTAGTTACGGGGATCGTAATTGTGTCTAAGGCAGTATCCAGTAAACTTATTGCAAGATGGCTGCTTTCTAATATCTGCTTAAAGGTATTGCCTACTTTACTCAGGCGTTGTAATGAAAGTAAAGTTTGCTCCGATACGGTAAACTGTAACACAGCATTGTTTTCTGTTGAAAAATGAATATTAGCACTAAAAGCAACCGAGGGAAATTGATCAAAAAAAGGAGGCAGATACTGAATGACATAGACCGAGGCCTCCTCTGAATCTGCTGCATTGTAAAAAAGGTAACAGAGCTGAATTGAAAAAGTTTGCTTTTCACCCGTAAAAACAAAAAGCTTACCGTGCTCTTCCGGCTGGTTATCTTCCTGAAAAGCTACATCCGATCTTGAAATAATAATATGATTGTTGATTACAGCATTGCTCACAGCACCACAACGGACATCACTACCCAAAAAATGAGCTAAAGAATCACCATGCAAGTTTGTCATCATATCCTTCTCATTACGCACTATACAAAAGTAAGTACCTTATAGCGCCCGAATATCAGACAAAAGTAAAATTAACAGCTACCGGGAAATTACTTTGCTCCATCGGGATTGAGAAACCCGACAATCACCCACCACCTAAAACGCTCCAACATATAGAATTTACTCCACTGACCGCGCAGTAGGAAACCTATACCATATAATATAGCATAACCCCACTTGGCAACATATTCTATAAATTTCTTTATTAGTGCACCGGTTTGTCCTTTCAGTCGCAGTCGCTCACCACCACCAATACCCATGCTGTGCCTGCGCACATATTTAGTATCAAATTTATTAGCCTCAACAGCATGAAGCACGCTCATGGAAGGTAAATAATATACTTTAAAGCCGCCGGCAAGTATTCTTTTATAAATGTCTTTCTCCTCATTAGCTAAAAGACCTGTACCACTCCGCCCCAATAACGTGTTGAAATACCCTATTTTTTCAAATGCATCTTTCCGGAATGCCATATTAGCCCCACACGGATACCGCTCACCTGTGAGCTGTTTCACCGCTGGCCCCTGATCAAAAGAACCAACCAGACCATTAAAATATTTAGAATACCAATTTGGGATACCTGTAAGAAAACGAGGTGTAATCAGCCCTCCTACAGAATACACATCGGGATGCGTATCAAAAAACGACAATATGGTATTGAGCCAACCGGGTTGCGCTTCAGAGTCATCATCCAGATATGCTATAATTTCACCCTTTGCCTCGTGTGCACATCTGTTTCGGGCATAAGCCACTCCTTGATTGCGCTCTACATAATAGCTGAAATTATACTGAGGGTGCATATTCTTATATTCCTCGAGTAAGGCAACCGTATTATCTGTGCTGTTGTTATCCACAACAATAACTTCAAAAAGAGAAAGATCATAACCCTGATTAAAAATGCTTTCTACCGCCTTGATAACAAAACGAGCCCTGTTGTAGGAGCAGATAACCGCGGATACCTTATACTGATAATTCATGAACTGCAAAATTACTACATACAAGTGTGAAAGAAAACATATTATAAATGAGCAGCAAGAGTGCAGAATAAGAACTTATAAGCCAGGAAATCTTACATTTATGTTTTAAAACAATATTCTGATGAAATATCTATTATTCGCTATTTGCATAACCCTATCTGCAAGCTCAATTGCACAGACAAAAAAAGAACCCCAGAAAGTCACAAAAGCAGAGGGTCCCGTAGGCATAGAGCCGGGAATAGTCAATTCAGCAGATACAGCTAATAGTAAAAAAGTACCGTCAGAGGTATTTATGTATGTAGAGCAGATGCCCTCTACAGGATATGATATGAATACTTATGTTTCTGAAAACCTGAAATACCCCGTTAAAGCCAGAAATAAGGGTATTCAAGGACGCGTCATAGTACAGTTCGTAGTTAATGAAGACGGCAGTGTATCTGACGCAAAAGTATTAAGAGGTATCGGATCTGGCTGTGATGAAGAGGCACTTAGAGTAATTAATACTATGCCAAAGTGGTTGAAACCAGGAAAGCAAAACGGGAAAACCGTAAAAGTGTTATTTACCCAACCACTATCATTCAAATTGGAATAACCCGACAAACAGAATAACCGGCAATTTTCATAATTGCTTCAAATACAAGTTATTAACATGATTTCACAAGATCTAAAAGGAAAAACAGCCCTAGTTGGTGGCAGTACACAAGGAATAGGTTTAGCGTCGGCACAAGCAATGGCAGCAATGGGTGCTAGCTGCGTACTCATATCTCGTAACGAAGAAAAGCTGAAACAAGCGGTTCAAACACTTGATACGAATGCAGGTCAACAACATAGCTATCTGGTAGCTGATTATAGTAATGTACAAAATGTGCAACAAGTTGTCGCTGATTTTGTACAAACCCATGATGTTCATATATTAATCAATAACACCGGAGGCCCTGCCGGAGGCCCGATAACCGCAGCAAAACCTGAAGAGTTTTTGATGGCTTTCCAACAGCACCTCATTTGTAACCAAATCATCTCTGGTTTGGTTACACCGGGTATGAAGAAGGCCGGTTATGGCCGCATTATAAATATTATTTCTACCTCTGTAAAAATTCCTCTTAAAGGATTAGGTGTCAGTAATACCATACGCGGGGCAGTAGCTTCGTGGGCAAAAACAATGGCCAATGAGCTGGGTGAGTTTGGTATTACTGTAAATAATGTGTTGCCGGGAGCTACATCTACTGAGCGTCTGGAAACAATTGTAAACAACAAATCTGCAAAGACCGGTAAAGACAAACATGAAGTTGAACAGGAGATGCTAGATGAGATACCTGCCCGCCGATTTGGCAAACCGGAAGAAATAGCTGCCGTTGTGGCATTTCTTGCCAGTCCTGCAGCAGCCTATGTTAACGGTGTTTCCATACCTGTTGATGGCGGCAGAACAGGCAGCATTTAAGTTATACCTGTATAAAATAAATTGAAATCATAATCACTTATTTATCAGCTGTATATTAATACAACACCTCGAAAAGCAGCAGCTCAATACAACTACATTGATCTGTTGCTTTTTGTATTTTCCGGTGTTTTCAGGTGTTAACAAACTGTGCATTTTGACATTTAGGTAACACAAGTGCTATAGTTTGGCATACATTTTTCATTAACTTTGGTACAAATCTCATGAATTATGTTTGACGACGATTATAATGACGACGACTGGGGTTCAATAGAGGAAATATTAAGTAAGTACGAAGAAGTTAAAAAAGGAAATTCGATCAGTATATTAGACGAGGAAGAGTTTGAGAGTGTGATAGAATATTATTTTCAGAACAGTAAGGAAGATGAAGCCCTGCTGGCCTGCGACATAGCCCGCACATACTACCCTTTTTCAGCATCAATATTATTGCTGAAAGCAGAAATACTTACCCAAGCTCAGAAATATGGTCAGGCGCTTAAAGCACTTGACGAAATGGAGCAATATGACAGCAACATATTGGATGCAGTGCTTTTGCGTGCAGACATATTGTTGGCCCAGTTAAAATTTGACAGAGCTGCTTTGTGGCTCGAAACCCAGTCTGAACGATTTTCAGGCAGGGAAAAAGTGGAAATACTGTTGGAACTATCTGATGTGTATGACGAAGGTGAAGAATTTGACGCTGTATTTGATACCCTGAAACGAGTAATAAAGATAGACCGCAGAAACGAAGAAGCATTACAAAAAATATGTTTCTGGGCTGAGTTTACAGATCGACTCGAGGAGAGTGTTACGATGCACACACAGCTTACAGACGAAGACCCATACAATGCTTTGGCATGGTTTAACCTTGGCGCTGCATATCAGGGGTTGAAGCTGTATGAGAAATGTATAGATGCTTACGAGTACTGTATTGCTATTGATGAAAAATTCGAATTCGCTTATCGGAATATGGCAGATGCTTATATGCGTCTTAAAAATTACGACAGGGCACTTGAGGCACTCTCAAAACATATAGAAATAGCCAAACCCGAAGATGTGATATTTGAGGCAATGGGCTATTGCTGGGAAAAGAGGAAGGACTTTGGTAAAGCTCGCCATTATTACAGACAAGCATCACAACTTAGTCCACAGGACGACTCTATTTTTTACAAAATAGGAGAAACCTATGCACGTGAAAAACAATGGGATAAGGCGGTAAAATCTTTCTCTGTGGCGCTGCACTTAGATAAAGATAATGCTACCTACTGCCTTGCCATTGGCAATTGCCTGATGGAAATGGATGTAAAGAGCGAAGCACTGGTGTGTTTTCTTAATGCAGTTCGCTTGAAACCGGGCAATAAATCTACCTGGATGGCACTCATTAAAGGATTATTCCTTACAAAATATTACGATGAGGTAATCACACAACTAGAAGTTGCTCGCGACCACTGTGGTGAAAAAGGCGACTTTAACTACTACCATGCTGCTGCACTGTTTGAAATGGGCAAGGTAAAGGAGGCTATGCTACAGCTTGAAAAAGGACTGAAAGAAGCGCCTAAGAAGATAAAACTGTTCACAGACCTGAACCCGGAATACCTACTCAGAAGCTCCGTTACAGAGCTGATAGGTAAGTATAAGAAAAAATAATACCGACAATTCTATATGTCCCTTGCTTTTGTATTTTCTACCTAAGCAAGGGACATTAATATTTTGCACCAACTACTGACCAACATCATAGCTCGACGCATTAATTTCATTTATCTTTATTACCTTTATAATAAGTACTGCGTTCATCTATCCCAATCTTTCCATTCTTCTAAAACATCTACTTATGAAAAAGATTCTACTATCGTTAACACTTATTTCTGTTGCTTTTACCGGATCTGCACAACGATATCTTGGGGTGTCAACAGGTAATTGGAATGCATTGAATAGTATGTATCTGAACCCTGCATATTTAGGCGGATGTAATGAAAAACTAGCTATCAATTTGTTTTCCTTCAATCTGGGTGTTGATAATAACCTCGGGACCATCAGTTCACTAAGCGATATTAGTAATACTACCAACAGCGATGGCTCTAATAGTATTTTCAAAGAAACAGGGTCTGGAAAGTTCAGTATGATGGTGCCTTCTATTGAGGTGAGAGGTCCAAGTATTTTGTATAGAATCAACTCAAAACATACATTGGCACTGAGTACTCGCGTGCGCGTGTTCAATGAATTCAATAATTTTGACCGGGGTTTGTATTCAACAATCAATAACCCGTCTGCTGCCAACCCAAATATCAATTTCAGTGCACAAAATTTTAACTGGACAGCGCATCTTTGGAGCGAGGTTGGCTTATCTTATGGAGGGGTTGCATTTGATCAGGGTCCATTTAAAGTAAAAGTTGGTGCTACTTTCCGGTATCTGATGGGAGCTGGATATATGGGCGTGAAAGGAAAAAACATGGATATCAGCTATACTAGCGGCAGCGACTCTTTCAGAGCCAACAATACAGATATAGAGTATGCCAGCAATGTGCAAAGTCTCGATAATGGCTCATCAAATGGGCTTTCCTCTTCAAAGATCTTCGGCAACTCAGCAGGCGGAAAAGGATTTGGTACCGATTTGGGTGCTATTCTCGTGTATAAACCAAATGAAGACAAGGACTATACTGCATTGGTTTCTTTAGCTATCACTGATATAGGATTCATAAACTACAATACCAGCTACAACGCATCTGTTACCGGAAATGGCTATATATCAGGTAGTGATATATCAAAAAATGTAAAAAGCTATGATGACTTGCGAGCTTATGCACTAACAAAGGGCTATTCTGTTGATACCGGAACTAAGGCAACAAAAGTATACCTGCCAACAGCCATGGTAGGCAGTATAGATTTCCATGCAATTAAGAAGTTCTATATTAATGCAACATTCATTGCTAACATGGCAAAAGACGAAAACTTTGGTAGCAAGTATTACAGCCAAATAACGTTTACGCCACGTTGGGACACAAAGGTGTTTAGCTTTGGGTTGCCTATCACATACAACACATTATCTCATAACATGCGTCTGGGAATGGGTCTGAGATTATCCGGTTTTTTTATTGGCAGCGATGATATGATGGCTAATTTCAGCAGCAATCAATATGGCTATAACGTATATGTGGGTGGTATGATTCCTATCTACAGAAAAAGCAAGTCTAAACAAGAGGGTAATTAATGGAAGTAATTAATAATAAAAGAGGTTTTAGTTTTGAAATAGTATTACCAGACGGCGAAATTGCCCATTTGGACTATAGGTGGCTGAAGGGAAGTATGGTATTGATGCATACCGTTGTGCCGCCATCTGCCAGAGGAATGGGTATCGGTGGTAAATTAGTCAAGTATGTGCTCGATTATGCCCGCAACAATGGTTTAAAGATTATTGTTTATTGTTCGTTTGTAGCAAAATACCTGGAAAAACACACAGAATATGCTGACCTGATCGACGACTCACAAAAAAGGTAACCGATTAATACTGTAGTGTGAATTGATAAAACTCCTTACCCTTGTTGCCGTAGAAAATGAGACTGTGGCTGCCCAAATAAGACTGCTCTCCAATAATATTGTCTATTCCTTCCAATTCTTGGTATACTTTATTGTTGATGACTACCATATACTTACCCGGCGCAGTGTTTTCTATGATGAAAAACCCATTGTGATTAATATCTCCGGCCACCAATGACCCTCTACGTGGTTGATCAATACGATCATAATCAGGCAAAATCATAGGTAATGGTTTAGAAATAGTATTGTTATAAACTAGATAACTTGCCCCATCAATATTTATTCCTCTAAAGTATTCTAAACCATCAAGGTGCATCAGAGGTAGAACAGAGGCGTCCCAAGCGAAAAATTTCTTTCTGCTAGCCGGCTTACACAATAACGTGTCGTCTCTAAATAAGTAGACAGAATCGGCTGTTTCATAATAATAAAGAGACTCACCATTAGGTGCGATCTGCATTACATGGGGCTTGTACCTTGCCTTGCTAAAAGATGGCAACTTCTTCTCCTTTCCATTAATGTTTTTGTAGACGCGCTCTACTCCATTAGAATCCTGACGATAACCGTAAAAAGCGTAACCTCCTTTTGGGTCGGTAAATAAAAAGCTCACAGTTGAATAATTAAAATGCGACACAACACCATTCACATTAAGGAATATGCCATCATCATTTTTCTGATTGTAAGTAAATAAATAATTATCCGCGCTAAATGGCTGCACATTGATTTGCGCATCACTTTTGAAAAGTGAATTTCCTGAACCATCTTCCATTGAATAATATGATTCAGGAATATTGTTGTATAACTTATTGTTGACCAAGACAAAACATTCAGAATCGGCGCAACCTTTGTAATAATACGCGCCATTATTCCACAAATCTGAATACTCAACAGCTACAAACGGGCCGAAATGAGCAGTTGGTGTATAAATATGATATTTACCTGCAACCGGTTTTACATAAGTATAAAATTTATCATTATTCACTGAAATGTCTGTGTACGCCTCTTCAGATGAATCTACTTGTTTGTAATTAAGATATAAGCGAAACAATCCATTTTTGTAAACACTATATAAAACATTATCATTATCACTAAATGTACATAACCAAAGTTGGTGAAGCGAGTCTGCCTCATTGACCAAGCTATCATTTATATATAAAAAACTCTTACTACCAACACACAATTCAATCAACACATTGTTTCTGCCAAATTCTAATACATCTCTAACCTTTCCCGGGCGAGGACCGTATATTTTAGTACCTAATCTGTTTTTATAATATATTCTCTTGTGCGTTGAATCTGAAAAGAAGCCATCTGTAATTAAAGCCTTATATGGTTGAATAGCAATATTTTGCCCCCAGTAAACAGGATTGCGATTTAGTGTATTACTTTTTAGTGCATACTTATTGCCTTTGGCATTCAAGGGCGTTTCAAAATAATAATTTCCCAGAGAATCGAAAGCTGTTCTGAATGCTTTCAGACACAATGAATCACCTGCGTCTTTAACTATCAGTTTTTCGGTAAGCTGTGCCTTACCGGAAAATGGGGAAATGATTATGGCAACTGTGCAAATTATTTTATTCAGCAACTTCATACTTTGTAAAAATACACAAATACTGAGATTAGAACTTACAGTATAAACAACACAATAAATAACCTTTTAGTTAATGCTTTCTATTTGCATCAAAAAATCAGCAACATATCTACCATTAAAAATAAAATATGTGGCATAACTGTATCAATAATTAATATTTTATTCAATAAAATTATTTAATTTACGCTCCAAATATTCCTAATATCTTTTAAATATTAACCAACATGTCGTTCTTTTCCAAACACTCGTTCAGGAAAGTGATTACTATGCTGTCTGCTTGTGGTACCCTATTGGGCACAACAGCTTATGCACAGCAGATGTCTGCAGACGCTTCTATCCTATCTATGGAGCGTAACAAAACAGACAACACACCAACGCTGATATCCTTCTCTCCTTCCGCAGGATGGACAAAGGGACAAGAGCAGGATATCTTCAAAAAATACCTGGGCATAGATGGTGTGAATACCACTATGCAATTAGTATATGCTACGACAACCAAGATGAATGCAACTTCATCGCGGTATGCAGAATATTATAAAGGTATTAAGATAGAATACGGCAGTTTTACACTGACAGAGAAGAATGGTTTGATTCATTTCATATCAGGTAATTTTTACAACCCAACAACTGACATTCCGGCTACTCCTGTTGTTACAGAGACCGGCGCATTCAATAATGCGCTTAACTATGTGCATGCTACAAAATATATGTGGCAAGATGCAGGCATGGAAGCCCGCATAAAGCAGATGTATCACAGAACTGATACATCTTATAAACCACATGGCATACTGACCTGGATAGAAGATTACAATAATGGTGCAACAGACCGAAAGCTGCACCTTGCTTATTCATTCGATATTTATGCACAAGAGCCACTGAGCCGCCAGAAAGTATTTGTTGATGCAATAACAGGTAACATACTGTTCTCTAACTCAATGATACAGCATACTGCAGCAACAGGTCACTCTCTGTACAGCCAAACTGTGCCACTGCAAAGCAGTCACATAGGCACAATTTATGAGTTATATGACTCTACACGTGGTAATGGCGTTCATACGCTTAATTTGAACCATGGCACTAACTATGCTACCGCAACAGAAATTACCAGTACTAATACTACTTTCCCGGCTTTGGCAGCAGATTCTACTGCAGTAGATGCACACTGGGGCGGAGAAATGGTATATGACTACTGGAACACACAACAAGGCCGCCTGAGCTGGGATAACCTGAACGGCATATTGTTGCAATATGTACACTATAGCAACAGCTACGATAATGCATATTGGGATGGTACTGAAATGACTTATGGAGACGGATCAGGTTGTGCAGGCGGTGGATTTACTTCACTTACCAGCTTAGACGTAACCGGTCACGAAATTGGTCATGGTGTTTGTCAGGCTACAGCAAACCTCGTTTACGCAAGTGAATCAGGTGCTATCAATGAAGGTTTAAGTGACTGCTGGGGAGCAACAATTGAACATTGGGCTGACCCACACGAAGTAGATGCGGTAGCCAAACAATATTGGAAAATAGGGGAAGAAATAGGTTGCGGAACTCCACTTCGCAGTATGGACTTCCCACATAATGAAGGAAACCCTGACACTTACGGCACCAATGACCCAAACTGGGTGAATGTAACCGGTTGTACACCCGGCACGGGAAATGACCAATGTGGTGTACACACCAATAGCGGTGTTACCAACAAATGGTACTACCTTGTAGTAAGTGGTGGAACCGGAACAAATGCAAATGGTACTGCTTACAATGTAAATGCAATAGGCTGGACTGAAGCTGCCAATATTCTGTATCAAACAGAGTTGGTGATGCCGACTACATGTACTTATGCACAATTCAGAAGCAATTCTATAGCTGTAGCTACTACATTATATGGTGCATGCTCTCCAGAAGTACAGTGCGTTACTAACGCTTGGTACGCTGTAGGTGTGGGAACTGCTTTTGTGCCATGTACCCCTCAGATTGGCTTCACTGTTACCAACTTGAGCACTACAGAATATACCGCAACTACAACTTGCCCTGCAAGCAGAACAATAAGCATAGGCTTAAAAGCTACAGGAAACCCTATAACAGGTGGCAACCCTGTTGTGAACGTAGTAGTTGGTCATGGCACTGCAATTGCAGGTGTTGACTATACACTTTCAGGTGCAACAATCACATTTACCGCAGGCGATACTACGACTCACTACGCAACATTAACCATTTTTGATAATGGCGTACCAAATGACAGCAAGAACCTTGTTTTAGGCTTCACACTTGCTACAATGGGAAGTACTGCAACAATCTCTCCAACGAATGACTCTATGTATATCAACATAGTGAATAATGATAGTGCCGTAAGCCTTGGCGGACCTGAGTATCATACACTTAATGCCGGTACAGCTGTTACATCAAACAACAGCTCTGCATTTTTAGGTTCTAACAGAAGGGCACATTCTCAGTTCTTATTGTTTGCAAGTGAACTTACTGCAGCCGGTGTTCGTCCGGGTGTTCCTATTTCACAGATAGCATTCAATGTTACTACCAAAAACTCAACTGCTGCCTTTATTGGTTATACAGTATCAATGGCTAATACTGCTGCTGTAGATTTGAGTACTGCATTTGCAACCGGCCTTACAACAGTGTATACCGGCAACCATACTACCAATTTGGGTATTGACTCTATACCATTTACAACCAACTTTACATGGGATGGCACAAGTAATGTAGCCGTAAACGTATGTTATGGTCAAAATGCAGCGGCATTTACCGGAAATGATATGGTAAGCGGTATTGACCATACACCAACAATCGTTTATGATCGTCAACAAAGCAATACAGGCGTAGGAACAGGCTGTACGCTTACCTATAGCACAGGCGGCCAAAACACAGCACGCCCAGTAGTTCGCTTCAAGCAGATAGCACCACCATCAGGTATTGCTACTGTATTAGCAAGTACACGTACCTGGACCGTAAATGCAGGTACGCAGGTAAACTTCTACAACCCTGCCGATACTAATCTGATTGCCACTCTGAATAACGAAAGTGCTAATCTGGGTTGTACTTCAGCAACATTGACAGCAGCAGGTGTTGGTTTTACACCGGCAGCATTCTCTCCTACTACTAACCGTTCTGTGAAACAAGTAACGATTACGCCTACCACAAACGGACCTACTACAACTTATGACGCAACAATATACCTGACCAATACCGAGCTGAATGGTGTTGCGCCTAATACATTGTTCCTTGTAAAAACAGAACAACCAACTGATGCTACAATATCAGCAGCAAACAGTACACTATTAACACCAACACTGATAACAGGAACAAACTTTGTAGGCTTCAAGGGAACATTTACCGGAGTTAACGGTTCAAGATTCTTCCTTACAGATGGTCCTTTCTGCGTGGCACCAACAGCTACAATAACTGCATCTGGTGCAACTACTTTCTGCCTTGGTGGTTCAGTAACGCTGAATGCATCTACCGGAACAGGTTATACGTACCAATGGCAGTCCGGCACAGTAAATATTCCGGGCGCTACTAATGCCAGCTATACTACAAGTGCTGCCGGCAGCTACAGAGTAGTTATTTCACAGAGCGCATGCGCAGGCACATCGAGCGCAGTGGTTGTAACTGTAGATTCTGCTTATGCAGCACCTATAACAGGCACTACAACCAACGTTTGTGTAGGTCAATCAATCACTCTTACAGATGCTACTGCAACAGGTACGTGGGCAAGTGGCAACACAGGAATTGCAACAGTAGATGCCAGCGGCCATATTTATGGTGCAAATGGCGGATCTGCTACAATCTCTTATACGGTGGTGAACGGCTGCGGATCTGCTACAGCAACAACCAATGTTACGGTAAACAGCCTCCCTGTTATATCTGCGATTACCGGCACAACTACCGTTTGTACAGGAAATATTACTGCGCTTACGGAAGTAACAACGGGTGGCACATGGAGTAGCAGTAATACTGCAATTGCTACAGTTGCTGCAGGAACAGTAGGTGGTGTATCTGCAGGTAATGCAAACGTTACTTACAGCGTTACTAACACTTCAGGATGTACAGCAATACAAACTGCAGCTATCACAGTTAATGCATCTCCGGTTGCTACCATTACTCCGGCAGGACCAACAACTTTCTGTACAGGATCTAATGTTGTATTAAATGCAAATACAGGCATAGGCCTTAGCTATCAATGGCAAGTAGGTGGTGTAGATATTGCAGGTGCAACCAATGCCAGCTATACGGCATCTAACAGTGGCAACTACACTGTAATTGTTACTAACAGCAGCAATTGCTCAACTTCATCTTTGCCTGTAACTGCAACATCTAGTATAGGTCTTACATTTACTCCTTCTGTTAGCTTTACAGCAAGCCCAGGAACAGTGCTTTGTTCATCATCAAGCAACGTAACTTATAATGCCACATCTGTAAACGGAGGTTCTGCTCCTGTTTATAACTGGTATGTAAATGGTACGTTGGTGGGCTCTGGTGCTGCTTATAACTATATCCCTGCAAACGGAGATGTAGTAAGCTGCGTGCTGACAAGCAACGCTGCATGCGTATATCCTGATACCGCATCTTCTACTGTTACAATGGCGGTTAGTCCTTATTCAAACCCTGCCGTTAGTATCAATGCTTTACCAAATGATACAGTATGCGCAGGTACAATGGCAACATTTGTTGCAGTACCTGTTTTTGGCGGAACTGCTCCAAGCTACTTGTGGACAAAGAACGGTATCAACGTAGCAACAGGACCTGCATACAACTATGTACCGGTTAATGGCGATGTGTTGATTTGCAGAATGGTAAGTAACTATGCTTGCCGTTTGGTAGATACAGCAACCAGCCCTGCACTTACCATTACTGTTGATACAAATGTGATCAATAGCGTAACAATAATAGCTAACCACCCGGGCGCAGCTCCAGGTATGCCATTAACGTTTACTGCTATTGCTCCTCATGCAGGCTCAAGCGCATCATATCAATGGTATGTAAATGGTGTTCCGGTAGCAGGTGCAACTTCTTCTACTTACACTACATCTACACTAATCAATGGTCAGGTAGTGACTTGCGGTGTAACAAGCAGCGAAATTTGTGCAGCTCCGGCTACAGCAATCAGTGGCGGAATAACAGCATTAATTACTAATAGCGTGAACAGCGTCGCCGGCAACAGCAATAATTTCACATTGATGCCTAACCCTAACAATGGTACATTCACAATCAAGGGTACTTTATATACTAATGACGCCGACATCAATGTTAAGGTAACAGACATGCTAGGTCAGGTGGTATATACTACCGTTGCCAAAGTGAATAATAACAATGTAAACGAAACAATATCCCTACAGCAATCACTTGCTTCAGGTGTGTATATGGTCAACATTACCTCTTCTACAGGAAACGAAGTTTTCCATGTAGTTGTTAGCAAGTAGACCGGATAGTTTATTTCATGAAACAGGCGCCGCTGAAAAGTGGCGCCTGTTTTTTTATAATTCCTTTAGCTTTAATAACCTAGTATCTCTTCAACACTCCTATTACCCGTAAAAGTGAACGGCTTAAATATTACATGAATGCGTTTCCCATTTTACGATTACTGAGTACTGTCATTATCTCATCCAATACTTTTGGATCATCAATAGTTGATGGCATAGAAAACTTTGAACCATCTGCTATATGACGAATGGTCTTACGCAGTATCTTGCCACTTCGTGTTTTAGGTAGCCGAGCAACCACTACTGCATTTTTAAAGAAGGCTACAGCACCTATTTTTTCACGAATCAGTTGAATCAATTCTACTTCAATTTGTTCTTCGGTTATGCTTTGTCCATCTTTAAGTACTACTAAAGCCAGAGGTCTCTGCCCACGTAATTCATCAGCAATACCCATAACAGCACATTCAGCTATTGCGGGGTGCGATGAAACCAGTTCTTCCATTTCCCCCGTACTCAATCTGTGACCACTTACATTGATCACATCATCTATACGCCCCATTATGTAGCAATACCCGTCTTCATCTTTATAACCGCCATCGCCGGTTAAATAGTAACCGGGAAAATGTTCGAGATAACCTTTTTTATAGCGAATCTCGTTTTTCCAAAGTGTGGTAAGGCAACCTGGCGGCAGTGGCAATTTAGCAACTACATAGCCCTCTTGTCCTGCAACGGCTTCTGTTCCTTCTTCTGTCAGAATTCTTATATCATAACCACAAACAGGCCGCCCGGCAGAACCCGCTTTAGGCTTTTCTCCTAGTCCCGTCATAGTACCCAGCATAGGCCAACCGCTTTCTGTTTGCCACCAATGATCTATTACAGGGCGTTTAAGCAAATCATTGATCCAGTTATAAGTAGCAGGGTCGCAACGCTCACCGGCAAGAAATAATTTACTTAAACTCGAGAGGTCATACTTTTCCAACAATGCACCTTCAGGATCTTCCTTCTTTATGGCTCTTATTGCTGTAGGTGCTGTAAACAGTGTATTTATCTTATGTTGCTCTATTACTCTCCAGAATGCGCCTGCATCGGGGGTGCGAACAGGCTTTCCCTCATAAAGAATGGTGGTACACCCATATAGTAACGGTGCATAAACAATATATGAGTGTCCTACAACCCAACCGATATCACTTGCCGCCCAAAAAACATCACCCGGCTTTACATCATAAAAGTATTTCATACTGAAATTAAGCGCTGTAGCATAACCGCCTGTATCTCTTATGATACCTTTAGGGGTGCCTGTAGTGCCGGAGGTGTAAAGAATATATAACGGATGTGTGGACGCATAAGGTCTTGCATCAACAGAGCCACAACGCATCAGCGATTCGTAATCCAAATCCCGAGGGCCGGCCATAGAATCGATACCCTCTTCCCGACGGTAGTACACATGATACTCAGGTTTGTGTCTCGCTTCCTTCATGGCAGCATCAACCAGTACTTTATACGGTATTTTTTTGTCGAACTCTATACCATAAGAGGCAGAGATAATTACTTTTGGTTTCGCATCATCTATTCTCATAGCTAACTCATGTGGCGCAAAACCACCAAACACTACAGAGTGTATAGCGCCAATACGTGCACAAGCCAACATAGCCACTATGGCCTGTGGTATCATGGGCATATAAATGATGACTGTTGTACCCTCTCCTACTCCAAGATTGCGCAAACCGGCTGCGAATTTGGAAACCTGATCGAGCAGTGTTTTATAGGTAATATATTCTATTTTGTTGGTAAACGGAGAGTCGTATATGATAGCATTTTGAAGCCCTCGCCCTTGTAACACATGATTATCTAAACATAGCTCACTCATGTTTAAAGTGCCGT
>CANGMZ010000064.1 GCA_947454715.1 Chitinophagaceae bacterium | reverse complement strand
GTTCTATCTTCGTGAGCGTTCAGGTAAGTCTGCACGTATCAAGGAAAAGAAGCAGATCCACGCTACTGCAAAACCAAAGAAATAGTTTTTACTACTATATTTATTCAAAAAGGGTGCGTTTTTCAACGTGCCCTTTTTCTGTTGCTGCTCATAGTGGTGTTTTTTGGGGTGTAGTTGCAAGCTGTTAACTCCACTCTGCTACGGATTCAGTTATGTTTTTATAGCATAATTGTTTCGCCCTGTCTTGTTTTATTTATTTTGTTTAACTTTTTTGTTTTAAAGTTAAACAATGTGTAGCTTTATGTAATAATCGTAAAGGTGCATGAAGACAAATCTAATTGTAGGTGCTAGTTCTGGAATCGGTTTCGCATTAGCGAAATTATTGATCAGTAAGGGTGAAACGGTAATCTCTATATCTCGCAACAAGCCGGATATAGAAAGTGTTGTTCATTATGGTTACGATGTGCTCTCAGAAGATGCTTTCCCGGACATTGAATCACAAATTGATACACTCACGTACTGTCCGGGTTCAATAAATCTAAAACCTTTCAGGGCATTAAAACCACAGGATTTTTTACACGATATGCAGCTCAATGTGTTGGGGGCAATCAAGTGTATTCAAAAATATTTACCTAATATATCTAAATCGGAGCAAGGTTCTGTATTGTTGTTCAGTACAGTAGCTGTGCAAACAGGTATGCCGTTTCATGCATCTGTTGCAGCCTCTAAAGGTGCGCTTGAGGGATTGACGAGATCATTGGCTGCAGAATATGCGCCTAAAATCAGGGTCAATTGCATAGCACCATCGTTAACAGATACGCCTCTGGCAGATAAATTGACCAATACACCGGAAAAGAAAGAAGCAGGTGCGGGCAGGCATCCGCTACGTAAGATAGGTGAGCCACAGAAGATAGCTGCAATGGCTGCTTTTCTGCAATCAGCAGAGGCAGATTTTATTACCGGACAAATCATTAAGATAGATGGTGGGTTGTCAACAATTAAAATGTAATTGCTATTCGTCTGCCAAAAATAGACGACACTATAGTTGTAATAGGTTAATGTTTTTCAATCAATGATGTGCAGGTGAAGCAAGCAGTGAACATAGTATGGTATAAGCGCGATCTGAGATTTACAGATCATGATCCTATCTATTTTGCTGCACAGCAGCCGTTACCTATACTGCTTATTTATTGTTTTGAGCCAACGTTGATGGCTTACCCCGATTGTGATGTCAGGCATCTGAGATTTGTATGGGAGTCGCTGCAAGAAATGCAGGAGCGACTAAGTGGTTTGGCAGCTCAGGTATACATATTTCATAATGAGGTGCAGCAGGTAATGACCGGGATCGCGGAGCAGTACCGGATAAATGCTGTCTTTTCATCGCAGGAAATTGGTAATCAACGATCGTTTCAGCGGGATATTGCTTTTAAAAATTATTGTCAGTCACGTAATATCAGTTGGCACGAATACCAGACCGCAGGTGTTATTCGCCGAATAAAAAAAAGTGATAACTGGGTGCAGCGGTGGGATAATGTAATGACTGCGCCTCCTGCTATCATAGATGAGCAAAAGATAACTTTCTGTCAGCTAGACTCAAGGTTGTACCAACAAATAAAGGGGGCGGAATTGTCTGCTGCGATTACAACACGTAATAAAGATTTTCAGCAGGGTGGGGAGTATTGGGCATGGCGGTACTTGGATAGTTTTGTAAAGGAACGCGCAGAAAACTATAGTAAGCACATTTCTAAGCCGCAACTCAGTCGCAGATCGTGCAGCAGATTGTCGCCATACCTGGCATGGGGGAATATATCTATGCGAATGGTATACCAATACACACAGCAGCATTACCCCAAGAGCTATTTTAAGCGGGCATTGCGCAATTTTGAATCGAGATTGCATTGGCATTGTCACTTTATGCAGAAGTTTGAGCGCAATTGTAATCTGGAATTCGATAATATAAACAAAGCCAGTAGAGCGGTTATAAAAGAAAAGAACGAAGTTTTTATACAGGCATGGGAGCAGGGAATGACAGGGTACCCGTTGGTAGATGCCTGTATGAGATGTGTGGTAAAGACCGGCTTTATTAATTTCAGAATGCGGGCAATGGTTGTTTCCTTCTTTGTGTTCAATCTATGGCAAGATTGGCGCGATGCGGCTCATTTTCTTGCCCGGCAGTTTCTGGACTATGAGCCGGGCATACATTATCCGCAATTGCAGATGCAAGCAGGAGTTACGGTGCATAACACGATAAGAATGTATAACCCGGTAAAGAATTCTGAAACGCATGATGCAGAGGGTGTTTTTATAAAAAACTGGGTTCCGGAATTAAAGGAGGTACCTTCAGGTATTATTCATGCACCATGGTTACTGACTCCTATTGAGCAGCAATTGTATAATTGTCGGATAGGGGTAGATTACCCTGCGCCTATTGTACCATTTGATGAGAGCAGGAAACATGCCAGTGATATTATGTATGACCTGAAGAAAAAAGCAGCGGTTAAATAAAAGATTTATGAAATTAAGTAAAGTAATTACGTTGATTGTGTGCCTGATTGTGCCATTGGCAGTGGGCGGTTTTGCAGGAGTGGAGACAGCGCAGAATATTACTACATGGTATGTTGATTTGGTAAAGCCGTGGTTTAATCCTCCTAATTATCTTTTTGGGCCGGTATGGACCTTACTCTATATACTTATGGGTATAGCCATGTATCTTGTTTTCTGGACGTTCTCTTCTGCTGTACTTCGCAAGCAGGCAATTATATTATTTGCCACACAGTTGTTGTTCAATTTTGCATGGAGTTTTATTTTCTTTAAGTATCATCAATTGGGTTGGGCTTTGTTTGAGATCATTATTATGTGGATACTCATATTCATAACCATAATGGCATTTGCTAAGGTAAGTAAGGTGGCTGCATGGCTGTTGGTCCCTTATATTTCGTGGGTGAGTTTTGCTACAATCTTGAATTTTGCCATCTGGCGATTGAATTAATAATTCTAACTTTTAGTTGAAATAAGCACTATAGACATACATGGATCAAATAGTTGGTGAAAGGAAAATATTGACTGAGATTGATATAAATAGGGTAATTGAAATGGCATGGGAAGATAGAACGCCATTTGAAGCGATTGCTTATCAGTTTGGTTTGTCAGAGAAAGAAGTGATTATATTTATGCGGGACCATTCCAAACCTTCGAGTTTCAGGATGTGGCGCAAGAGAATGACCGCCAGGAAAACCAAGCATGAAAGCCTTAGAGGTGATGATGTATTGCGCTTTAAGTGTAGCCGACAGAAGGGTACAGGGAATAAGATATCGAAACGGTAGATGAGGGGGATGTTTTGAATGCAAAATATAACACCTATTTTTAACCTTTATAAATCTATACTATGGCGAAATTCATCTCTGTAATTACTGGTCATTTAGATATATTGGTTAATCAATGTGGGGATGAATTTGAAGGTGTTACGGAAAAATGGAATGAGGTACTAATTCATGGAGACCCAGAGGGTTTAAGATCCCTGGCTAATTTACTCATAAAAATAGCAGACATCAATCAAGATCGAAATGATAAGCTACCTGTCGGAGCGAGGGAACATGAGCATTTACGTCCAAATTGGGAGCTTGCCGCAAGTTCGACAAATGTAATTGTAGGGCGACTTGACGCCAAGGGTACAGGTGTGTTTTATGATAGTTATATTCCGAAAAAAAGGAAATAGCATAAAAATATCTGTGAGTACAATGATGATTATGAGAAGAATACGCTACTTATAAAGTATGAATGCATTATAATACTACTGATATTTACTTATATGAAATACTTTTTGCTAATTAGTTTTTTCTTATTAGTTGGGTGTATAGAACATCCTATTGTTCCAATTTCTAATACTTTGGAAATTGCGCTTGATAGAAAATATGCTCAATACGTATGTAAATTAAATAAAGCATATAGTCATGACAGCACAGCCTTGGTTGATTTTTTGAAAATAAATTATTTATATGATGCAGCTGGGTATGATCATGGATATGTATTATTTCAGCTCTTGAAACATTGTGGAGATAATGAGTTCGTATCTACATTAGATAAATTATCACAAAATCAATTGAGTGTAGTCAGTCAGTATTTTGAAGTTGGATTAGATAGTAATTTCAGAGAAGTGATAAGTAATTACCCTATGAGTGCGAAAAAAATGGGTTTGAAGAATAAATAGTGATATTGTGTCATTTATTTATTAAAATTCAGGTGTATTCACTTTTAATAAGCCTTCTGACAGTTATACACTCCGCAAGTGAGATTTTTTCGATTTGTAGGTTATATGTATTTGAATAGTTATTTACTATCTGTTGAGGTTATAAGGCAGTAACTTGTACTTCTTCCTCCTGCATCTTCTTTAGTCAATATCAGTTTATCAATAAGGTATTGAATATCACGAATTGCAGTGTCGTGTGAACATTTTGTGATTTTGGCCCATTTAGCTGTGGTGAGTTTGCCTTCAAAATTGTCTAATAATTTATTGATCATTGTTTTTTGGCGATCATTAAATGCAATATCAGCAGCATAGTCCCAAAACTTAGCTTTGGCTAACACTCTTGAGAGCAATATTTCTGTTGCATCTAATGAACGGTTCAGACATTCTAAAAACCAGCTCATCCAATTCGAAATATCTAATGTTGCTTTTTGAGTAGATTCCAGAATATCATAGTATTGATTCCTCTCTTTTTGAATTTGAGCGGACATACTGTAAAATCTTTGCGCACTTTCATCGGCTCTTGCCAACATCATATCAGCAATCGCCCTCGCAATACGACCATTACCATCATCGAACGGGTGAATTGTAATAAACCAAAGATGAGCAATAGCTGCCTTTAACACAGGGTCGAGCATGTTTTTGCCATTAAACCAATCTAAGAATTTGGCAATTTCAGTCCTTAATGTATTTGCTGCAGGAGCTTCAAAGTGAATTTTTTCCTTGCCATATTCACCGGAAATAACTTGCATGCCACCCTTGCTGTCATCTCTCCATTCACCAACCTTTATTTTATACATGCCGCTTCTACCAGAGGGGAACAGGGAGGAATGCCAACCGAATAATCGCTCCTCTGTTAGTTGCTCATTAAATTTCTGAGTAGCATCGAGCATCATTTCTACTACACCATCAATGTTTCGGTCAGAAGCTATTAACCCTGCAATATCCATACCTAGTCTTCTGGCAATAGATGAGCGTACTTGCTCCGCGTTTAATAACTCACCTTCAATTTCGCTTGACTTAATTACATTTAATGTGAGTGATGTTAATAATGCCTCTGAACGAAGGTTAAATCCAAGAGCCTCCATATTACCCAACAACCTGCCCTGCCTGTGCCGCACAGCAGCAAGCAGTGATGTTATCTCTGAGTTGTCCCATGTAAAAGCTGCCCAATCAGGATCTTGGTAAATGTATTTTGTCATGCTAAAAACCACTAAATGAATATTATTTCACCTGTAGTAAGTACAAAATTAATTTATTCTACGCATATCATGCGTAGAATATGCAGTTTATTCTACGCATAATATGCAGAAAAGGTTTGTTTTTCCCAGCAACCCAGCATTAAACACAATATGTACAGCATTTGCAGTACCTATTGTAATGATTTAATTGATAATTAAGCTTTTGCAGTTTCTAATTTTTGATAAGAGAAGTAGGATATAAAAAGCAAAACGATAGCGACTACAGCTCCTGACCATTTTGCCGCAGGGTCGCCAACTGTAAGGTGGGCAATGAGTGCAGATACAAAGGTGACGAAGAAGCCAAAATAAGCCCATTCTTTAAAACGACCTTTGATCATTGGTAATAACAATGCCAATACACCCAGAATTTTAGCTATAGCTAATTCTAACCGGAAGTAATATGGATAGCCCAAGTGTTCAAATCCCGCTTTTACATCGGGAGAGGTGAAGTACATTGATGCAGACATGAGCATCATTAATGATATTAAAGTCGTTGAGGTCCAATAAGTAATTTTTACTTTTTTCATTTTATTTTGTTTGAACTACAAATGTCTGTAATTTTACTTTCTAAAAGATAGTAGTATACTATTATATAGTACTATCCTTTTTGAAACTATATGTTATGGAAGATTTTGAGATACCCGAAAAGAAGGATGCTGCATGTACCGGACATTTGCGATCTATACATGATACGCTAGATATAATTAGTGGTAAATGGAAGATAACGATTATCGGTTCGCTGAATTTTGGTAAGAAGCGTTTTATGGAGTTGCAGCGGGAGGTAGAGGGTATAGGTGCAAAAATGCTCTCTAAGGAGTTGCGTGAACTGGAGATAAACGGGTTAATAAAAAGAACTGTTTATGATACTAAGCCGGTAACCGTAGAGTATGAGATCACTGAATATGGTAAAACACTGAGTCCCATTATTTATGAGATGGCCAAGTGGGGTGCTGAGCACCGCAAAAAGATAATGAGTAAGGAATTAGTGCCTGAGCTAATAAGCCAATAAAGTATTAAAGACAGCAATTGCAATAAACCATGGCATAGATATTTAGTCTTTCTACAGTAACTAAAATCTATAATCATGAAATACAGAAAATTGTTATTGTTGCTTGCTATGGTGTTGATAACCGCAGTGAATGAAGGTAATGCACAGATATTTGTAAGGGTAAGACCTGAACGCCCGCATTATGAGCGTGTAGTAGCACCTAGTCCCCGCCATGTGTGGATAGATGAGGAGTGGGAAATAAGAGGCGGTAAGTATGTATTTGTTGGGGGTAGATGGGTAGAGCCACCTCATGCCCGTATGATATGGGTGCCGGGTCACTGGCGCAACCGGCCCAGAGGATTGGTGTGGGTTCCGGGTCATTGGAAATAATAGTTTGTACAAAAGGGATTACTACATCACCCTGAAAAACTATAAATTGCAGGTATGTCACGAATAGATTGCGGTGATCTGGAACATAAAGAATGGCAGTTGCAGCGCGTTTATTTGCCGGGCAACGATGTGCATGTGTGGAGCATTACGATATCGTCAAGTAAGTATCTTATGGCTGATTGCGATACTATTTTAAATGTAGCAGAGCAAGACCGAGCCAATAAGTATCATCAACCAAAAGACCGGGAAAGATTTATTGTGAGCCGGGTAGCATTGAGAATGCTCTTGGGTAAATATTTAGGTAAGGCTCCTGCAGCTGTTTTATTTGCCAAGGGGCAAAACCACAAGCCATATTTGGTAAACGGAGAGTTACAGTATAATGTTTCCCATTCTGCCGATATGGTGGTTATTGCTATTGCCAAGAAGGTGGTAGGCGTTGATATTGAGTTTACAGCATCTGATTTGGAAATAGCGGATATTATCAGTGATTGTTTCAATGAAGAAGAGCAGGGATATATTAATTGTTCTACACAAAAAAGATTGACTTTCTATAAGTTATGGACAAGAAAGGAAGCAATACTTAAAGCTATAGCAAAAGGGATTGATGCAGATATTATGCACATACCATGTCTTGATAGGGTGCATGAGGTAGCTCAGGAATATTTTGCCAGTGATTACCAACTCAAGGTTAGGAGTGTTGAACTAACGAATAACTATATGTTGAGTGTGGCATTTGATGCGGTTATTGATAATGTGGTTTTGATGGAATGGTAAACATAAAATCTGAGATTCCCCATTAATGAAAATAGCCCGATCAAGTTATGATTGGGCTATTTAATGAATATCGTTTATGTTTCTTTATTTTATTGCTTGTCTGAGCATTTCTTCCAGTTGCTCGCCTCTTAAATCACGGGCTATAATTTTACCTGTTGGGTCAACAAGGAAGTTGAAAGGAATAGATTGTACACCATACGTTTTAGCAGCATCTGAGCTCCAACCTTTAAGGTCACTTACATGAGTCCAGGTGAGGTTGTCCTCTTTTATTGCCTTTACCCAATTTTCTTTCTGGTTGTCGAGCGAAACACCATAGACGGTGAAATTTTTGTCTTTGTATTTGTTGAATGCAGCTACGACATTAGGGTTTTCTGCACGGCAAGGGCGACACCATGAAGCCCAGAAATCAACCAATACATATTTCCCTTTTAATGAAGACAATGCTACTGATTTGCCATCAGGAGTTTGCATGTTGATTTCCGGTGCAGGGTAACCAACATCAACACGACCCGGAGCCACCTTTTGCTGACCATGTCTCAAATCGAGTTTTGCGTAATACTCAGCATAATCCTTGGTCATTTTTGTACCCGGATATTTTCTGCCAAGACTTTGAGAGAATGTTTCGAGATAGTTGATCTCTGAATTTGCGTTGAGCATACGAGCAGCGAATATTGCATTCGGCTCAAAGTGAGTAGTATCTGCATAAATCTCTACATATTCTGTAAAGTTAAATTGCACATCCTGAAATTCCTTTTTAGCAATTGCCAACATGCTATCGTTTCCTTTTGCCTGTAGGGTATCTATTACCAGTGTCATGGTATTGATATCTCTGAGGTGTTCACGAATTGCAACAATGAATTTTTTAAGGCTTTCAGAACCGTTAGAACCTGCAATGGTGTAGTTTTCAATGGTGTTCCAGTCTGCATTTACCTTAATGGTACCCTTATCAATAGACAACAGAATGAATCTGTTTTTATTGAAGTGTAATCTGTACAAGCCCGGTTCAGGAGCCACGCCGGATATTTCAAAATTGCCTTTGTTATCAGATCGTTGAGAGTCAACAATAGTAATGACATCGTTGGCATTGAGTTGCTCCAATATCACTGTCTGATCAGGCATGCCTGTTATGCTACCAACAATAGTGAACTTGTGGTTGCTGCTACTGCAGGAAGTAAAAAGTACTGAAACAATAAAAAAGTAGAGTAAATGTCTATATCTCATCCAGTGATTTTTAACGTTAATAACACACGAGCATACCTTTTCCACAAATCAAAAATAGTAAGTGAAACGTCAACAAATGTTTAAAGTTTTGTTCTTTGCCCACTATTTTGTTAGTTATTTTGTTAAATGGTGTATTGTATATTTTATTTGTATAATTTAATTGAGTTTAGAAGTGTGGATATGTGTGTGAAATGAGACAACTATTTTGCATTCCGGTATTAACTTTGAAACTTGCTATCTTGTTAAATTATTAATATCTGTATTGTTACATGAGGTGTGTGGCCTATCTTTATAGAAGTAAATTAAATTAATGAACAAAAAGACAACAACAAAAAACAAGAACAAAGACAACAATTCAGGTAAACGCTCATACACGGGCAAATTAGAAGTTTCACGGGGAGGTATGGGATTTGTGGTGGTAGAAGGCCAGGCAAAAGACATCATCGTAAAGCGTGATAACATGGGGACCGCTCTCAACGGGGACCTGGTAACAGTAGAGGTTAAAGGATTCAGTGATAATAACAGCAGACAAGAAGGACGTATAATAAATGTAGTTCGCAGAAAGCAATCTGAATTCAGCGGAAGACTGCAAGTGCATGAGCACTTTGCATTTCTGATACCTGACAGCGACAGAATGCCTGTAGATATATATATACCATTGCACTTACTTAATGGTGCCAAGCAAGGAGACAGAGCCATGGCTAAGGTTGTGGACTGGACCGGGAAAGCAAAGAACCCAGTTGGTGAAATAACCAGTGTGTTAACTGAAGAGTCAATCAATGAAATAGCGATGCAGTCTATTCTCACGGAGAATGGTTTTCCGCTTACATTTCCTCCAGAGGTGTTAGCCGATGCAGCAAAGTATTCAGATACCATTGATGCTGTAGAAGTGAGCAAGCGCAGAGATATGCGTGGCACTTTGACAATGACCATAGATCCTGTTGATGCAAAAGACTTTGATGATGCGATATCATTTAAAGCACTTGAAGACGGTTTGTATGAAGTGGGAGTACATATAGCCGATGTGGCACATTTTATAAAAGCAGGTTCTGCTTTAGATAATGAGGCATATAACAGGGCAACCAGTGTATATCTACCGGATAGAGTATTACCTATGTTGCCGGAAAGACTCTCGAATGAGTTATGTTCATTACGCCCCCATGAAGACAAGTATACTTTCTCTGCTATATTTATTGTAGATAAACAAGGTAAAGTCAAGGAAAGTTGGTTGGGCAAGACACTGATACATTCAGATCGTCGTTTCAGTTATGAAGATGTGCAGGAGATGATAGAAGGTGCTGATGGTGACCATAAAGAACAATTGATGGTGCTGAATGGTATGGCGCAAAGCTTGCGGGCAGAGCGATTTCGTAAGGGGGCTATTAATTTTTCTTCACAGGAAGTTCGCTTTAAGCTCGATGAGCATGGTAAGCCAATTGGTATAGTCATTAAAGAAAGCAAGGCAGCACATCAGCTTATAGAAGAGTTTATGTTGCTGGCTAATCGCACAGTAGCTGAGTATGTTTCGAAAGTGAAGTTTAAAGATGCTGACGTGCCTTTCCCTTATCGTGTACATGATGACCCGGATCCGGAAAAGTTGAAGGTGTTTGCAATGTTTGCAGCACGATTTGGTGTGAAGTTTGATATCAGCAACCCTGAAAAAATTGCTAAATCGTTCAATGATATGCTGGAGACTGTGAAGGGTAAACCGGAGCAACATGTGTTGGAACAACTGGGTATCCGTACTATGTCGAAAGCCATATATACCACCAATAATGTAGGTCACTACGGATTAGGTTTCGAAGATTATTGCCATTTTACATCACCTATACGTCGTTATCCCGATGTTTTAGTGCATAGAATTTTGCATGAATGTCTAGAAAATGACATTCATCCGATCAAGGATTTGGAAACCCGTTGTGGACATTGTTCCGATCAGGAGCGCAGGGCAATGGATTGCGAGCGATCTGCAAATAAATACAAGCAGGTTGAGTTTATGCAGGACTATGTTGGTGAAGATTTCGAAGCTGTGGTGAGTGGTGTAACATCGTTCGGTTTCTGGGCCGAGACGGTTGCGCACAAGTGCGAGGGAATGGTATCTGTACATGATCTGTCCTCTATCGATGACTTTACATTTGTAGAAAGTGAATATGCCCTCATTGGCAGAAATACCGGATTGCGTTTTGCTATGGGTGATAATGTAATGGTGCGTGTATTGTCGGCTAATCTGGAAAAACGACAAATAGACTTCGGTATCATGGAAATGATAGGCAAGCCACGACCAAAGCCTCAGGCTAAACGGAATAGCAATGATAAGGGTAAACCTCATGCTGCCAAGAGTGCACATAAGGGAGGAGCCGGTTACAAAAAGAAAAAGCGTAAATAAAATAATACATAAAAAGATAAGCCAACAAGAATATAGATTGTATTCGTGTTGGCTTATTTTCGTTTTGAATATCTACTTTTGAACCTGATTTAAGTCCATACAAAAAGTAATACATGCAATCATTTTCAGACCTGGTGTCCGCTTTTGAACAACGTTTCACAACAACATTGCCTTTTCCGGAGCAGCCGGTTACTATTTACGACCCTTGTCGTTACCTGCTTGGGTTAGGCGGAAAGCGGGTAAGGCCTGTAGTTTGCCTGATGGCCAATGAGTTGTTTACCGAGATCAATGAAGATGCATGGCATGCAGCAACCGGAGTGGAGTTGTTTCATAATTTCACATTGATACATGATGATATTATGGATAAGGCACCACTGCGCCGTGGGCAGCCTACTATACATGCTAAGTATGGCTTAACTGCGGGTATACTGTGTGGTGATATAATGGGTATTTATGCCTACCATAGTTTGGCTAATATCAAT
The DNA here is from genome assembly GCA_947454715.1 of Chitinophagaceae bacterium. Lineage (GTDB taxonomy): Bacteria > Bacteroidota > Bacteroidia > Chitinophagales > Chitinophagaceae > Flavipsychrobacter. The sequence continues at coordinate 4,776 of CANGMZ010000064.1, read as the reverse complement.
CAGTCTTTGCAGCAGGTTATGCAGTTGTTCAACAAAACAGCTATAGAAGTTTGTGAGGGGCAGCAACTGGATATGGACTTTGAGACAAGAGATGATGTTACGCTTGAAGAATATATAAAGATGATTACCCTAAAGACCTCTGTGCTATTGGCATGTAGTCTTAAAATGGGTGCTATTGTAGGTGGTGGTTTAGGCGATAATGCCAACAAACTTTATGAGTTTGGTAAGAACATGGGTATCGCCTTTCAGTTGCAAGACGACTATCTCGATGCTTATGGTGAGCCGGAGAAGGTGGGTAAACAAACCGGAGGTGATATATTGGCTAATAAGAAAACCTTCTTGTTGGTAAAAGCATTGCAGAATGCTGATACAAAGCAAAGAGCGGCAATAGAATTATTACTCAATAATGACAGCGAAAATAAAGTCAGTGAGATGCTGGAATTGTTTACCGCAACAGGTGCTGATGCCGCTTGCCGAGATGCTGTCGCGCATTACTCAGAAATGGCATTTCAGTGTCTTGAAGAGGTGGCAATACCTTCTAAACGCAAACAACCATTGCTTGAGTTAGCGAGTTATTTGTTGATGAGAGATAAGTAAAAATTACTGAGGTAGGTTGGGCCTCTGAAACTATTATATACCGACCATTCTAAAAAAATGTCCATGTCAACGTTCAATGATAAAGTATTTGTAATAACCGGTGGTTCTTCGGGTATAGGTAAGGCACTTACTGAAACCGCATTGGCTCAGGGGGCTAAAGTGGCAGTTTGTGGCAGAGATGTGAAGAAACTGCAAGCGGTATTTGGTGGGGCTAATGATAATTTGCTTTGTTTTAAAGCAGATGTAAGTATAGAAGAAGATTGTCAATACTTTATAGAAGCTGCGTTACAAAAGTGGGGTAGAATTGATGTGTTGATCAATAATGCGGGTATTAGTATGCGCGCATTGTTTGAAGAGGCTGACCTTAAAGTAATAAAGGAATTAATGGATATTAATTTCTGGGGCACAGTGTATTGTAGTAAATATGCATTACCAGCTATAAAACGCTCAAAGGGAGTAATAGCCGGAGTTTCTAGTATAGCGGGCTATAGAGGTTTGCCATGCCGCACGGGTTATTCTGCTTCTAAATTTGCGATGCAAGGCTTTATGGAGTCGCTGAGAACAGAGCTATTACATACCGGCGTTCATGTTATGTGGGTTTGCCCGGGATTTATCGCCTCTAATATTCGTAATGTAGCGCGTGGCGCCGATGGGAGTGCTCAGAAAGAAACACCACTTGATGAAAGTAAACTCATGAGTCCGGAGGAGTGTGCCGGAATAATTATTAAAGGTATAGAAAACAGAAAGCGTACTATAGTAATGACAGGACAAGGTAAGTTGACTGTACTCATCAACAAGCTATTTCCATCGCTTGCAGATAATATGGTTTTTAAACACTTTCTAAAAGAGCCGGATTCTCCGCTTGTGGGGTACAAGTAATCTTCTTTAAAAACCGTTTCAGATTTATCAATCAAAATTATTTCTCTCAATGCCCTTACTGCGAAGTAGGGGCATTTTTACATTTATTAGGTTGTGTTTTCTGCCATTTTGTCTAAATAAATACTTTGGAACAGGTATTGATGTTGTGTAGCTAAACGATATAAAACAATAATACTATGCAGGAAAAAGGAACCATTTCCATTCACACGGAAAATATATTTCCGATCATTAAGAAGTTTTTATATTCAGACAACGAGATCTTTTTACGTGAGCTCGTTAGTAATGCTGTCGATGCGGTTCAGAAGATCAACAGACTCGCAGCTATGGGCCAGTATAATGGCGAAGTGGGTGAGGGTAGAGTTGAAGTAGCTTTTGATGCTGACAAAAAGACAATCACTATCAGTGATAACGGTCTGGGTATGACCGCTGAAGAAATAAAGAAATACATTAACCAAATAGCTTTTTCAGGTGCAACTGAGTTTCTTGAAAAATTCAAGGATGCAAAAGATGCTAATGAACTGATCGGTAAGTTCGGTTTAGGTTTCTATTCTGCGTTTATGGTTGCTGAGAAGGTGGAAATCAACACATTATCATTCAGAGATGGTGCTGAGTCTGCCCGCTGGATATGTGATGGTAGTACTGAATTTGAAATAAGCGCAGGTGACCGTACTACACGTGGTACAGATATTATATTGCATGTGAATGCAGAAAGCACAGAATTTCTTGATCAGTGGAAACTACAGGGAATATTAGATAAATATTGCAAATTCTTACCTGTTCCGGTAATATTTGGTACTAAGCCTGACTGGGTTGAAGATGGTGTTGATGAAGAAGGCAAGCCAAACCGAAAGGAAATACAGGTAGAGAATGTTGTAAACAATACTACACCTATCTGGACCAAATCGCCTACAGAGCTTAAGGATGAGGATTATTTGAATTTCTATCGCGAGTTGTACCCGATGAGCGAAGATCCATTGTTCTGGATTCACCTTAATGTAGATTATCCTTTCAACCTGACAGGTGTATTGTACTTCCCTAAGGTGAAGAATGATATGGATTTGCAGCGCAACAAAATCAAGTTGTTCAGCCGTCAGGTGTTCATCACAGATGAAGTAAAAGATGTGGTTCCGGAGTTCCTGATGTTGTTGCACGGTGTGCTTGATTCTCCGGATATTCCATTGAATGTATCTCGTAGCTTCTTGCAGGCAGATAGCAATGTGAAAAAAATCAACAGCTATGTTACCCGTAAGGTTGCTGATAAGCTGAATGAATTATTCAAGAACGACAGAGCATCTTACGAAGAGAAGTGGAGCGACATTGGTATGTTTGTGAAGTACGGTATGATCTCTGAAGAGAAATTTTATGATAAAGCAGTAGATTTTGCTTTAATCACAAACACTAAGAAAGAACATTTTACACTTAACGAGTATAAGGAAAAAGTGCAAGGTCTGCAAACAGATAAAGATGGTACAGTAGTATATATCTATGCGTCTGACCCTGCAAAACAAGATAGCTTTATACAGAGTGCCGGTAAGAAAGGTTATGATGTAATGTTGATGGATTCTCCGATAGATCCTCACTTTATCAGTAAGCTGGAGCAGAAACTGGATAAGACATCGCTGAAGCGCGTAGATGCTGATGTAGCTGACAAATTGATAGATAAGGGTGAAACAATATCTCTGGTACTTACCGATGAGCAGAAGGGTAAAGTGAAAGAAATATTTGAAAAGGCAATTACTAATGCAAACATGCAGGTAGAAGTAGATGCTATGAACCCGGGCGATTTGCCGGTAACTGTTACTATGGATGAGTTCATGCGCCGTATGAAAGATATGGCCCGCATGGGTGGTGGCGCAGGAATGGGCTTCTATGGTTCATTGCCGGATAGATATAAAGTGGCTATCAATGGGAATCACAAGTTGGTAGATAAGATACTGAAAGCAGATGAAGGTGTGCAGGCACAGCTTGCTAAACAAGCTTATGACTTAGCTTTATTGTCTCAAGGTATGCTTACCGGTGCAGAACTTACAGAGTTCGTTACCAGAAGTCTTGAATTGATTTAAGATATTGCATATAAATAAATAAGCCGCAGTTCGTGAGAGCAGCGGCTTATTTTATTGAGTAATAACCCTGAAGTTGTTATGTGATTCGTGTTGTTATGCCAAGAGAACCTGCCAGGCTGTTTCAACATTGCCGGCATCCAGAAGGTCTTTTGCATATTGATGCAATGCTGTTTTGCGCGCTTCTGCATCGTGAGTGTATGTTCTCAGAATTTCAGTAAAGCGAGCATCGTTGATCAATTCAGCGACAACAGGAATCGAGCTGCTGTTACCCAGCGAGCCGAGATTATTACCTGTGAGTATACGACTATTGCGTATTTGTGCCGGTAAAGCGTCTACACCTATACCTAATGTAGTATTTGGCTTAGCTACAGTAAATACCGAACTGCCTGATGCCCTGCAATAATAGTCGCCACCCATGCGGGCAACCAAATCTATTTTGTTTGGGTCAATTTGGCCTTGCTCGTTAAGTACGGCATCGTCAATGTGCATGCAGACCACCTCGCAAATTACCAGATTACCTGCGCCGCCCTCTGTGCCAGTCTCCATTACCTGAAGTACCTTACATTCCAGCTGTACAGGAGATTCCTTAACCCTGAAAGGTTTTACCAAATCAGATTTTATTGGCGTGAAACCTGCTTTTGTGAATTCGTCCACATTTTTAGGATACTCGCAGCTGCTCAAGCTCATCTGTTGTACAATATTGTAGTTTACAATATTGATAACTACCTCTTTAGTATCATATACATTCTCTAGCGTGTGCTTGATGGTATTATCACGTACTCTGCGGGCAGGAGAGAAAATGAGTATTGGAGGTTTAGAACCAAAAACATTAAAAAAGCTGAAAGGGGAAAGATTCGCATTGCCTTCGCTATCTATTGTGCTGGCAAAACAGATGGGGCGCGGTGCTACTGAGCCCAATAGATAGGCATGTAGCTGTGCGGTCTTAATATCTCCGGGTACTATTGTCATAAGTAATTGTTAGGTGTAAAATAGATTCAGGTGATTAGCAAACCAAACCTATTTCTATGTTTACATTTACCAAATCAATGAATTGGTTTACTCTTGATTCGATATCGGCAGGTGTTAATTCCTTCATTCTTGTAGGACCAAACTTTTCTACACAGAAAGATGCCATTGCAGAACCAATGATAACTGCAGCTTTCATATTCTCAAAGCTGATATCGTCAGTACGAGATAAATAACCAATGAAACCACCTGCGAAAGTATCACCTGCGCC
>CANGMZ010000063.1 GCA_947454715.1 Chitinophagaceae bacterium | reverse complement strand
ATACAACACATTGGGAATCGTAATTATTGATGAAGAGCACGATAGCTCTTACAAGCAAAGAGACCCCGCACCCCGCTTTCATGCACGTGATGCCGCTATATACCTGGCAGCACTTTACGAATCGAAAGTGATATTGGGTTCTGCAACACCATCATTAGAAAGCATGTATAATGTACAGCAAGGTAAATATGCTTATGCTTCATTAAAAGACAGGTATCTGGGAGTAAAAATGCCGGCAATTGAACTGGTAAACCCCAAGGGAACAACAGACCCCGGGAAACCTCAAGGTATACTCACACCTCAGTTGCAACAAGCGATAACAGAAGCCTTGATACATAAAAAACAGGTTATCCTTTTCCAAAACAGAAGAGGTTATTCCCCGTTTCAGTTATGTAATGTTTGCGGCTGGGTGCCACAATGTGTCAACTGCGCAGTATCGCTTACCTATCATAAAAGCACTGGCAAACTACATTGTCACTATTGCGGACTAAAAGCCGCACCTACACAATCTTGTCCGGCATGTGGCAGCAACAGTCTGGAAAGTAAAAGTTTTGGCACTGAAAAGATTGAAGAAGAAGTACAGCAAACTTTCCCTAAAGCAAGGGTTGCCCGTATGGATGTAGACAGCATGCGCAAAAAGAATAGCTTGGCAGAGCTACTGGATCAACTCCAAAAACAAAAGATAGATATATTAGTAGGTACACAGATGGTGGTAAAAGGTCTTGACTTTGCATCAGTATCGCTGGTAGGTATTCTCAGTGCAGACAGCATTCTCAGTTTCCCGGACTTCAGAGTGAATGAACGTGCATTCCAATTGATGGAGCAGGTAAGTGGTAGAGCAGGCAGGGCAGATGGAGAGGGCAAGGTAATTATTCAAACCTATAATCAGCAGCACCCTACCTTGCAGTGGGTGAAGGATCACGATGTAGCTGCGTTTTACAGATCAGAGATAAAATACAGGGAATACTTTGCCTATCCACCATTTAGCAGGCTTATAAAAATAATTTTCAAGCATAAAGAAGAAGCCAAGGCAATGGAAGCAGCAGGCATCATGGCTACAGCCTTACAAACCATACCGCACTGCACTGTTCAAGGTCCCGGACCGGCAATAGTTGCACGTATAAGAGACCAGTACATACAAGAAATATGGATGAAATGCCCGCGAGATAACAAGCAGGTGGAACCGGTAAAAGAATTCCTGAAAGTACAGAAGCAGTACATTCAAAACCTAAGGGGCTACTCTAATGTACAGATAGTATTTGATGTAGATCCTGCATAGCTGCCAACAGACACCTGCACAACAAATCTCTATTTTTTAATAATATGCTTCGTAGTTTTGTAACAGCTGATACAATAAAATTTTAACACATACCACCAAAAACATAAAATTCATGAGTAGCCTTATCCGCTCACGATTACTCACTGCTACCCTGTTGTTGATATCCTCATATCTTCACGCTCAAACCATAAATCCTTTTGCAGGTAATCACACAGCCGGCTATACTGGTAATGGGATGGCAGCAACAACGGCCACTTGCTATGCACCTGCTGGCGTAGCAGCAGATACCAATGGTAACATCTACTTCTGCGAAATAGGTAACTCTGTAGTAAGAAAAGTAAATGCCACAGGTATTATCAGCACTGTTGCCGGCACCGGTGTACAAGGTTTCAGTGGAAACGGTGGTCCGGCTACTGCCGCACAAATTAATCAACCTACTAGTGTTGCGATTGACGATACCGGCAATATCTACTTTACCGATGATGGTAATAATATGATTAGAAAAGTAAACACAGCAGGCATTATAACTACTATAGCAGGCACCGGAACTGCAGGCTATTTCGGAGATAATGGATTCGCTGTAAATGCAGAACTAAGTCAACCATCGGGAGTAGCAATAGACAGAAAAGGCAATATCTATATTGCAGATGTATACAACCATGCGGTAAGAATGATTGATACATCTGGTAAAATAAAAACAATTGCAGGCGATGGCACACCGGGATATAGTGGCAATGGCACCTCTGCTGTTATAGCACAACTCAAGTACCCCAAAGGTGTCGCAGTAGATACCTTTGGAAACATATTTATTGTTGATCAGGGAAATTCAACCATTCGTCGCATTAATCCGGCAGGTATCATCATAGCTTTTGCAGGCTGCGATACAGCAGGGTATAGTGGAGATGGCGACTACGGTTATAATGCTAAACTGAGTGGCCCAACTGAAGTAACAATAGACAAAGCAGGGAATGTATACATTGCTGATTTCGGGAATCACGTTATCAGAAAAGTAAAACCCAGCGGCTTTATCAGCACCTATGCAGGTAACGGCTCTTCTGGTTATAGCGGAGATGGTGGCAATGCACTTTCAGCACAAATGGCCGGCCCTTATGGTGTTGCAGCAGATAAAAATGGTAAGCTATATATCACAGACGAAATCAACAATGTGGTTAGGGTAATTGATATGACCACGGGCATCAACGAACTTAATAATAATACTGCCGGTTTAAAGTTATACCCTAACCCATCTGACGGAAAGCTAACTGTTGAAATTCCCGCTATTATGTCAGCTACTGACCTTATGATTGTTGATATTACCGGTCGTACAATACAGGCACGCAGCATCATGCCAAACGACAAGACAACAACCATTAACATAAGTAATCTTGCTACCGGCACTTACTTCATGAAAATGAATACCGCCAACACCATCTACAGAGAAAAATTTATTGTCTGGTAGTTTATCGGATACTGCATATCAACTTAAAACCACCTATAATGACCGCAACAGAATTCGTTGAAAAAATAAAAAGCTTTGCAGCCACAAAAGCAGACTTCACAAATGTTGATTTCCCTGAAGAATTTGCAGAGATGCTAGCTAAAGGATATACCTACAGCTCAATCGGAAAAATAAAAAACTCCAGTAATGAAATAGTCAATCTCATTTCTAATTACGACATGTCGGCAATTGAAATTGGCATGATTTCTTTCGACAAAGAAATTACCGAAAATGAAGGATATATTTTCTTTGGAAAACTGGAGTTAGATCTACTTGCTATCAGCAAGACCAACAACGAGATTGTAATTATTGACTATAGTGACAAGGACACAATAATGCAATACTGCGCTGCAAAATCATCTAAATTTTTAGATGCATTGATTGTAGCTTGGGAAGCAATGACGCAGTTCCTTCTGGATGAAGAAAAAGCAGAAGACGAAGAGTATCGTGAAGCCGTAATAGCCAATTGCACAGAACTTGCAGGAGGAGAACATTACTTCGATTTTTATAACTACCTGCTCGGCGATTGACTATAACACGAGTAAACTTACTATACAAACAAAGCGGGTTATTGAAAATTCAATAACCCGCTTTGTTTAAAATACTATTGATGATTACCTCACTATATAATCATCTACATCCTTCTTGGTAATTGTCTTATCAGACAAAATAATCAATCGCTCCACTACATTACGCAACTCACGAATATTTCCGGTCCAGTTATATTGCTGTAATGCTTTAACTGCATCCTTCTCTATTTCTTTAGCAGGTTGCTTATACTCCTCGCAAAGATCTTTTAGAAAGTGCTCTATAAGCAATGGTATGTCGTCTCTGCGATTGTTTAACGATGGTACTTGTATCAATATAACACTTAACCTGTGATACAGATCTAACCTGAATCTCTTAGCCTCTACTTCTTCCAGCAAATTTTTATTAGTTGCCGCTATTACACGCACATCTACTTTTATTTCTTTTTCACCACCCACACGGGTTATCTTACCCTCCTGCAATGCACGTAACATCTTAGCTTGTGCATCATGGCTCATATCGCCTATTTCATCTAAAAACAAAGTACCACCGCTTGCTTGCTCAAATTTACCCAACCTTTGCTTGATTGCAGAAGTAAATGATCCTTTCTCATGACCAAACAATTCACTCTCGATTAACTCAGATGGAATAGCAGCGCAGTTCACTTCTATCATTGGACCATTAGCTCTATTACTCAATTCATGAATCTGCCTGGCAACCAATTCTTTACCTACACCATTCTCTCCTGTTATCAGAACACGGGCATCTGTAGGTGCTACTTTTGCTATTGTCTCCTGAATACGCTTTATACCTTCACTGGTACCAATCATTTCACTTCCACCCTTTATTATGCGTTTACGCAATTGCTTGGTTTCTGTGACTAGCGATTTCTTATCCATTGCATTACGCAGGGTAATCAGCAATCTGTTCAAATCTGGCGGCTTGCTGATATAGTCATAAGCACCTTTCTTTACAGCCTCCACAGCAGTCTCTATATTACCATGACCCGATATAACAATGAACGGGGTATCCGGTTTTTCTTCACGAGCAACCTGCAATACTTCAAGACCATCCTTCTTCGGCATTTTTATATCGCAGAGAATACAGTCATAATTATTCTCTTTAATCTTTTTGATACCCTCTTCTCCGTCCACAGCTTCATCTACAACAAAGCCTTCAAAAGTGAGTATCTCCGTAAGCGCCTTTCTTATCGCTCTTTCATCATCTATTATCAGTATGTTTTGTGCCATTGTTTGTTATCAGTAAATGAGTTCAACTATCAGAAAGCTATTCTATAGCATTTTCAGTGCCAAAATACCACATAATTCACTGACAATGAAAATTTCCATCTGTTAGCTATGTTTTAACTTTTACCCAATATGCTCAGGTACACGGTCGGGTAGCTTTAATCCTTGGTGTGTTTCTGCTTCTTCTACCTCCTTAGTAGATGGCAACAATATCAACCGAAGTGTAGTGTCATTTGTAAAGTAGCTAACCGCCCAGTTAATAAATATCATCAACTTATTTTTCACACTGAGTATCAGCATCAAGTGTAAAAACATCCATGTTAGCCACGCCAATACTCCCTGAAAACTCATAAACGGAAGATCTACAACTGCTTTACGCTTGCCTACAGTAGCCATAGTACCGGGGTTCTTGTATTTAAAAAGAATCAACCCCTTACCCTGCTCCATATTTCTGAAGTTCACTGCAAGGTTCTTTGCTTGGTTATTGGCAACATTTGCTAGCTGAGCATGACCTTTAGGCCATTCTTTTGTTTCCATATAGGCAATATCACCTAATGCAAAAACATTTGATATTCCCTCTACCCGGTTATACCCATCTACCTTTATGCGATTTCCTTTTACTATTGTAGCTTGCTCAAGTCCTTCTGGCACATTGCCTTTTACTCCGGCAGTCCATATAAGGTTTGCACTTTTTATTGTCTGCCCTCCCTTCAACTGCACCAAATGACCATCATAGTTCTCAACAACAGTATTGAGTAATATTTTAACACCCATTGCCTCCAGATATTCCTGAGATTTGGTTTGCGCAGCTTCGCTCATGTTCTGTAAAGTATGCCCTGCTCCTTCCAACAGATACACAGTGAGCTTCGAAAAATCCATATCAGGGTAATCCCTTGGTAAAACATTTTTCTTCATTTCTGCCAATGAACCGGCCAACTCTACACCGGTTGCGCCACCACCCACTACTACAATGTTCATTATCTCCTCCAGTTTATCCCCTTTTGCACTAAGCGCATCTTCAAAATTGAGCAATATGCGATTTCGCAGTGCTATTGCCTCATTAGTAGACTTCATGGGATAGGCATATTGCTCTATCTGCTTATTCCCAAAGAAATTAGAGGTACAACCGGTAGCTACTACTAAATAGTCGTAACTAAAAATTCCATCCGGTGTGATAACGGTCTGCGCAGCAGTATCTATTCTACTCACCTTTGTAATACGAACATGCACATCTTTTCGCCCCTGGAATACTTTCCTTAATGGAAATGAAATTGAACTTGGCTCTAATCTTGCGGTGGCTACCTGATATAAAAGTGGTTGAAACTGATGAAAATTGTACTGATCGGTGATGATGATCTCGTAACCTGATTTTTTTAATCTCTTGGCCAGTTGCAGACCTGCAAAACCGGCGCCTATTATTACGATTGTTTTTGGCATAACCCTTTATTTATTCATTATACAAAACTACCATAAAACACAGGCCACCATTATTAGTGTTACCAGCTCACCCTATTCCCACAAACTATATAGTATATATATCCATTCGTTATTAAACTCAACTGTAGTATATATTTAATGCCTTAGCCGTAATTTTGAATTCTTCTTATTTATCACCAAACTCAAAACGACCTTGCAACTACGACAACTCATACAGGGCCTTACACACCTATTTTACCCACACCTATGCGAAGGCTGCAACAAACCATTGATAGCAAATGAATGGATATTGTGCATCAGCTGTGAAGCACAGTTACCGGAAACCGGAAATTGTACCATACCCGAAAATGAAACCGGATTAAGGTTTGCGGGGCGTATTCCTTATATATACGCTGCATCTTTCGCCTATTTCACCGACGAAGGTCTGCTTCAGCACCTGATACATGGTTTAAAGTATAAAAACAAACAGGACATTGGACGATATTTGGGAAGCATTTTCGGGCAACAACTGAATTCATCAGGTTGGATTAAGGAAGTTGATATGATTGTCCCCGTACCACTACATCCGGCAAAACTAGCAGCAAGAGGTTTTAACCAAAGCGAACTTATTGCCGCAGGTATTTCTGTAGCTACCGGCATCCCTGTCTATAACAATATATTATTGCGCACCCGAAATACAGAAAGCCAGACGAAAAAAAGCCGCAGTGAACGTGTTGACAACATGAAAAATGCGTTTTGCATTTCAGAAAATAGCAATATAAATGGTAAGCACATCCTGATCTGTGACGATATACTCACCACCGGAGCCACAATCGAAGCCTGCGCACTGACCTTATCAACCGAAAAAAGTATAAAAATTAGCATCGCAACCATTGGTATTGCTGTTTCTTAACACTTATATTTGCAGAGTTTTCCGTAAGTGTCTTGGTTAAATAAATATTTCGCCATACCTTACGCGATTAGTTAGCTACATGCTAACATTTAAAGCTATTATATAACAAATTTTGTTTATGAAGAAACACTTATTGGCGGCATCAATGTTCCTGGCATCCTTCACCTCTTTTGGTGCAGGTTACCAGTTAAATCTGCAAGGGATCAGGCAGCTGGCTATGGGCGGCTCAGGTACGGCAATGCCTTGGGATGTATCTACCATCTTTTACAATCCTGGCGGTCTTTCTCGTCTTAAGGAGATACAAGCTTACGCAAGCGTAATGGCTATAAAGCCAGCTACAGCTTATGGCAACTATTATCTTGGTTCAACTCGCTCTATCGATCAGACATTTGTTCCATTCAACGTTTACGTTGGTGGTCCGGTAAGGGAAGGTAGCCGTGTTGGCTTAGGTTTGGGTATATACACACCATTTGGTTCTGGTATTAAGTGGGACGATAACTGGACAGGTAAGTATATCGTTCAGTCTATCGAACTTAAATCAGTGTTCTTCCAGCCTACAGTTAGCTACCGCTTTTCTGATTTCTTATCAGGTGGCATAGGTCTTATATACGCTACAGGTACATTCGATTTCAAACAAGCATTACCGGTTCAGAACGCTATTGGCGAAGATGGTTCGCTTACACTTCATGGCAATGCAAATGGTGTTGGTTTCAACGCAGGTTTGCACATGAAATTCAGTAATCGCTTCCAGGTTGGTCTTACTTACCGTTCTCAGGTAAATATGAACCTCAATGGTGGTTCTGCTAATTTCGATGTAGCTAATACATTAAAAGGCAGCTTCCCAAATACTCGTTTCGAAACTTTGTTGCCTTTACCACAGGTTGCTTCTATAGGTTTCGCAATCAAGCCATTAAACAACGAAAAGTTGACACTTCAGCTTGACCTTAACTATACAGGTTGGAATTCGTACGATTCTTTGAGAATCAACTTCGCTACACATACTTCATCTTTACAAGACAATCATGCACCACGTCACTATCGTAACACGTTAACAACGCGCATCGGTGGTCATTATAAGATAAGCAAGATAGTTTCAGTTATGGCTGGGGCCGCTTACGACCCAACTCCTGTTACTAACGGATATGTATCTCCTGATTTACCTGATGCAGACCATATCGTTCTTACATGTGGTGCTTCTGTTAGACCAATCAAGAGATTGACTATCATGGCTGCTTGTGAATTCGTAAACACACCTAAGCGCAGTTTCAATTATGACTTTGCTAATTTCAGCGGAACATTCCTTACTCAGGCAGTAACTCCGGGAATAGGTATCTATTACAATTTCTAATAAAACGACAAAATGAAAAAAGTATATATTCTTGGGGCTTCATTAGCTTGTCTTTTTGCAGCCTGCAAACCAAGTGTGAACATCACAGTTCCGCCTACTGCCGGTGATGCTACTTTCACTAATTACATGGCTATAGGTAACTCTCTTACAGCAGGTTACGCAGACAATAGTCTTTATGTAAGCGGTCAGCTCAACTCTTACCCTCAAAGACTTTTTGAACAATTCTCTCTTATTGCTGTACACGGTGCTGTAGGCGATTTCTATCAGCCATTGCTTCACAGCGATATGGGTTATCCTGGTCCTCGTAAAGAGTTGGCAATGGTTTATAGCTGCGCAGGTGATTCAGGTCTTGCTCCTATAGATTTGGCTAGCTTCTCTGCTGATGCGCAAGATGCCGCTACTTACCATAGTGCAGGTCCTAACGGACAGATCAATAACATTGGCGTACCTGGTATCCGTGTTGCGGACTATTCTTTGGTATCTTACGGTGCGTTGAATCCTTATGCAAAGCGTTTTTACAATAATCCAAATACAGGTACACCACAGTCAGAATTGGCTTTCCGTGTAAGCAACCTGCACCCTACATTCTTTACAATGTGGTTGGGTGCTAACGACGTGTTGGGTTATGCTACAGCAGGTGGTCAGGGTGATGGTTCAGGTAACGCACTTCCTCCGGCGCCTAACTATTATAACACAAACGATATCACTCCTACAACTGTATTTGATACAAATTTCAAAGCAGCAGTTGCAACAGCAATAAGCACAGGTGCTAAGGGTGCGTTGATTAACATCCCTGACATTACCACTATTCCTTTCTTTACTACTATTCCTATTAATGGTCTTACACTTACTCGTCAGGGTCAGGTAGATACATTAACTGCATACTATGGTTCTATCAACTATCAGTTCCAATTAGGTGCTAATCAGTTCGTAGTTAGAGACCACAATGGTAATGTTAGACAGTCTGTTCCTGGTGAATTGATTCTTTTGACTATACCTACAGATTCTATCAAGTGTGCAGGTTGGGGCAGCTACGTTCCAATTCCTCAGAAATATGTTATCACAACTGAAGAGTTGCAGAACATCAAGAATGCAACAACTCGTTTCAATGAAATCATTAAGGGTGAAGCGTTCCGTCGTAACCTTGCTTATGTAGATATGTTTAGCTACATGGGTACTTTACAATCAGGTATTACTTTCAATGGTATCAACTACAATGCTAATTTCGTAACAGGCGGTGCATTCTCGTTAGATGGTGTTCACCTTACTCCACGTGGTTATGCATTGGTTGCTAACAAAATCATTGATGCAATCAATTATCAGTATCACGCTACAATTTCTCCTGTGAATGTTAATAAATTTGATGGCGTTAAGTTCCCATAAGTTTACTGCATCACACACCAACATAAGAAAACCCGCTCCTCAACAGAGCGGGTTTTTTATTGCGTATTTCTTTACAGTTCAATATGTTAATTGCTGATTATCCTCACATACTAACCACACACTCGTTATCCGCAATATCATCGCCATTTTGTATCAGGGATGGTAATCGTCTGTACGGTATCTTTAGGTGCTACGTATGTCTTTATCCATAGCCTATAGCTATCTCTTATCCACATCTTCAGCTCAAGATCAGTAGCAGTTCGGGCATAATCATAAGGCATTGGGTAATCATACATAAAGCGGGCAAGACTATCTCCCTTTAGACCAGTAAGCTTTGTTACTAAATCGTTGGTATAACGGGTATCAATAAAGCGATTTAGCTCGTCATTCTGATAGGTTTTCTGAAAGGCATATTCACGCTTTGCTTTTTTGGAGAACAACTCTGCCAGGGCTGATACAGGACTCATAATAGGACTAGGGGGTTTCCTCGACAATGGCTTTCTGTAAATCACTCTACGCTCTTCTGAATCTATCTGGTACTTGGTGCGTTTATCAACATGAAAAATGAATTCTTGTAGCTGCGTATTAGATGGTTCCAATCTTATGTTCTGCGTTGCTATAATCACAGATATTGGCTTTACTTTTTCAACGGTTTTGTAACCTACATAGCTGAATGCAATTGTTTCACCTGTATTTGCCGGGATAGCGTACACACCATGTTCATCGGTTATACTTACTTGCTGAGTGATCTCATTAACTACAGTAACAGCCAGCATGGGCCGCCCTGTTTGCGCATCGGTAACAACGCCCTGCATACTTTGTGCACGGGCTATAACCGGGAATAATGCTAATAGTATAAATAGAATTTTACGCAAGTTCAGTGGTGTGTAGGGTAAAGCTAATGTATATATCTACCCTACTACCAGCACACATTGTGTTTTAGCAATATTTTAAGGAACGTAAATGCGCCTAACTGCAGCAATGAAAACGGACTGACGATTGCAAAACAATTTCAATTACCGCTTTTTTTGCTCCAGATTAGGGAGTAAACCCGTAATGATACCCAGTAAAGGAAAGAATGCACACAAATGAAAAACATAGCTGATACTGGTATGATCTGCCAGTCGCCCGAGCAACGCTGACCCTATACCTGCTATACCAAATGCGAAACCAAAGAACAAGCCCGATATAGTACCTACTCGACCAGGTACTAGTTCCTGAGCATATACCAGTATCGCAGAGAATGCAGATGCAATAATAACACCTATTACAGCCGCCAATACCCCGGTCCAGAACAGATTGGCATAAGGCAACAATAAAGTGAACGGAGCAGCCCCTAAAATGGAAAACCATATAATGTACTTTCTGCCGAACTTATCGCCCAATGGCCCACCTATCAATGTACCTGCAGCAACAGCAGCAAGGAAGGTAAACAGATATAGTTGAGACTGCTGCACCGTAAGTTGAAATTTATCTATCAGGAAGAAAGTAAAATAACTCGTCATACTGGTCATATAGAAGTACTTAGAGAAAATCAATGACAATAATATGGTCATTGACATAGCCACCTTACCCTTAGATAAATGATGTGGCACTTCTATACTCTTGGCCTTTCCTGCTGCACGCAACGCAAGATGAGCACTATACCAGGCCCCAATGCGCAGGAGGATAATAATACCCAAAATAGCAGCTAACCCAAACCATAAAATATTACCCTGCCCATGCATCACCACAACCATTGCCACTAATAATGGACCAAAAGCACTACCTCCATTACCTCCTAACTGAAAAATGGACTGTGCCAATCCACGCCGGCCACCCGATGCCAGAAAAGCCACCCTGGAAGCCTCTGGATGAAATATGGAAGAACCAATACCAACAAAACTGACTGATGCCAGAATTGCATAAAAACTAGATGCCTGTGACAACAATATGAGCCCTACCAAAGTAAAACACATACCAATTGGCAAAGAATAAGGTTTAGGTTTCTTATCTGTAAAATGCCCCACAAATGGCTGCAACAAGGAAGCCGTCAGTTGAAAAGTAAAAGTGATCATACCTATTTGTGAAAAACTCAGCATGAACTTTGTCTTCATCATAGGGTACACAGATGGTATTACCGACTGACACATATCATTGATAAAATGTGTGAAGGCAATTGTGAATAGTATAGGGAATACGGTTTGTTGTGCAACTTGTTTTGGTCCTGTCTCCATCTTAATAATAAATGTTTTATAAAAAACTGCTCATTCAGCTGTGCTATCTATTTCACAACAGCAGCGCCCCACCCGTCATAGTCACCATTACATTTGGCAGCCTGTAATTTCAATTCTTTTCCTGTAGCGTTGATGAGCTTTATATCTAACATACTCGTTTTTGAAATGGTCAACTCATATTGATATTCACCATTTACAGTGCTCTTGCTGTCTATGGTAAAACCGTGTTGGTCAGCATATTGAATCATGCATAGTCTATCCTCTTCATTTTTAAAATAAATACCGTACTCTATTGATCTTAACTGCTCCGGGTGATCACCGGACTGTATCATCTGAGCAATAACTTGCTCATCTTCAATATATGCCTTAGCATCAGCATCGGGGTAAAGAAATTTAAAATAACCATCCCAGTTGGCGTCTAGATCTATATGTATACTGGCTTCATAACCGGGGAAAGCCAATACATACATTTGGGTTAATGCAGCTCTTACGCCAACAGTATCTGCCAGATAATAATAATCCAATCGCTTACATTGATGCGTAAATATACCGGCTGCAATGGCATTTCCCTTTCCCTGCAGCACGTCCTTCACAGAATCAGATATAATGTAAAGAGCAGACAACTCACCTTTTGCAGGCAAGCCACCATCGCAATTATTAAACTTTACTCCCGTAATCAACAAATAGGGATGAGAAGAAACAGGTGCTTTCTCTTTGATTGAAATGTTTACTAAAACAGACCCCAATCCTCCCGAATATTCCTTCAGATACGTTTCCCATTGTTCCTCAACAGGCACACCAACAGAGGTAGAGTCTGCCTTAGCTACCTTACTTTCACTACTGCCACAGCCGGTCAGTACAATTACCCAAATGATTAATAGCGCATACCTCATAGTCTGTAAAGTGGCCAAAAATATCAAATTATATGCGCTTCAAGGCTATATATGTATTTACCTACACAATTGCTGTTAATTAATATACAGCCTTTAGAGCTGATTAAAGATTACCTTCAACGACATACGTATATAATGGAAGCCAAATTTGAGGAGTTGATCGAGGGGTTTGTAACAGGAAATATAGGCATTTCTGAAACTTTCTTAAGTCTGCAGTTAGCAGAAGCATTACAACAAAATCTACTGAGATTAAAGCGCGATAGCCGCATGGTAAGTGCAGGTATAGGCAATGCTCAGGTGAAAGATAAGAACCAAAAAGTACGTGGCGATAAAACTTGTTGGCTAGACACCAATACCCGAAATGATGCCGAAATGGAGTTCCTAGATATAATCAGGCAGTTTATGGGACACCTCAACAAAACGTGTTTTACAGGGCTTAATGCTTGTGAATTTCATTATGCACTTTATGAAGAAGGCACCTTCTACAGCAAACACCGCGATCAACTGAAAAACGATTACAACCGCAAATTTTCAATGATCAGCTACCTTAACAAAGACTGGGTAGAAAGCGATGGTGGTCAACTCATCATTCACCGCGATGAAGCAACTGAGAACATACTCCCCAACAATCAAAAAGCAATTTTCTTTCAAAGCGATATTATAGAGCATGAAGTGGCAATAGCTACTCGCCCTCGTATGAGCGTTACCGGTTGGCTTAAAAGAGTAAACTAGGTTCACCTGCACAGAACAAAATTTAGAATAACTTGCAGTCCAAATACTGACAATGGACACACTATATTTTGCTGTAAAACTGAACCCTCGCCGCCCCGACTTCGCACAAACCATGACCGTAGATGAACGTATCACTATGTCTGAACATGTACTGTATTGGAAACAATATGTAGACCAGGGTATTATGTTGGTATTTGGTCCTGTAATGGATCCTAAAGGCGTTTATGGTTTGGGCATACTTGCAGTTAAGAGTGAAGCCGAGCTAAAAGAACTGCTCAAAAACGACCCCGCAACAACAATCAATGACTACGAATACCACCCAATGCTAGCGGTATTATCTGACCAGATTGGCTAAACATATTTAATTCCGGTGGATGTCGGAATCCTATCCAACATCCACCGGAAAATATTCATTCTAACAGTAAAGCATAATACGCCGCAACACTATTGCTGTGTCTATTCCGCTTAAACTACTTACCCTCAGTATACTTCTTGAAATTATTCAAGATAGCCTGCCAACCTGCTTGTTGCATCTCAGCAGGATTCATTTGCTCCGGCTCAAAATTTTCAATTACCTCTGTAGTATTACCATTGCCAGTAAATGAAATACTTACTTTTCTATTATCGCCGAGCGTATAAGCTATATACTCATGATTGCGTAATTCATCATAGACACCCCAAAAATCAAATCCCATACTGCCATCTTTCGCAGCCATATACGTATTGAATTTACCACCCACCTTTAGGTCATTCTCAGCTCTTGGCGCATGCCATTCTTCATTGGCAAAACACCATTGCATAATATGCTCCGGCATTGTCCAGCATTCCCAAACCTTTGCTATAGGTGCATCAATGGTACAAGCTACTGTAATCTTGTTGTTTTCCATTTTACTTGTTATTTTTTGTTCTTAAAATATATAAATCTCTGTTCCTACTTCCGTTTCCATACCTCATAACCATCAGGTGCTTTCTCTAATAAAGTATAGTTGCTTTTTATCATCTCCGGTAACGGTTCATTGTCGCAATTAATATAAATATCTTCCCTGCCTGTGGCATTTATATGCGCTACTGCATAATGTTTCCGGGCAAAATAGTAGTAACAAAAACCCCTTGGCGAAACTGCAATTGAACTATAA
The DNA here is from genome assembly GCA_947454715.1 of Chitinophagaceae bacterium. Taxonomy (GTDB): domain Bacteria; phylum Bacteroidota; class Bacteroidia; order Chitinophagales; family Chitinophagaceae; genus Flavipsychrobacter. The sequence continues at coordinate 2,395 of CANGMZ010000063.1, read as the reverse complement.
TTGCCTAATCGAATAAGCTCACTTTCAATATTGCGATTAATACCTTGTTCCTCTGCATAATTCTCCTGTCTGCCTACCCAGTTATACTGATAACATACAAAACACACAACCGGTATAGCCCAACAAACACCGGCAGCCAACTGCCTGATCTTAATATTCTTGTACCAGCCAAAAGCCTTAAGCATCAATAGATACAGTGTATACACCACAAATAAAAGCGAGACACTATAATCCGGAATCAAATTTCTGATAAAAGGAAGTTTCTGCATTTTAAAACAAAGTATTCCTAAGCAGAGCCACAAAAAAACATAGAAAACCCCAACTAACCTGCTCTTCCGTTGTCGCGCAAATAACAGCAAAAGAGGGAGCAGATACAATATCAGATTAATGATATGGTCAGGTGCTATGAGGAAGGAAAAAATAACATTCACATAGATCTTCACCGACAAATAAAAACCTTGCACAAAATCGGCATAATTACCACTGGCAGGCTGCACAAACTCATTATGTATCAATGCATCTACACCAGAAAAACAAAGAGCCGGCAAGTAAAACAAATACACCCCCACAGCTATGAGCACAAAGTAGCCTAACATCACTCTATCTACTCTGCGCTCATAAACCTGCACACTGGCACACAGCAGCAACTGACCCGCAAAAAAATAAAGATAGGTTGGCACACAGGCAAAACCCAAAACCGATGCCACAACAAACCACCTTAGACCACTCCGGTCACTATGCAGCAGATAACTAAACAAACTTACCATTGACACCCACGCAAACAGAAGCTGCAACTCATAACCTCTTGCCTGCAAGGCAAACATGTAAGTAGATGACTGTACCGCCAACGGCAGACACGACAAAACAGCTATAAGCCTATTACCTACTAGCCTGCATATAAATGTGTATGCACAGCACAACATGCCCAAATAAGCAACGAACGAAATACCACGCCCGGTATACACCCCATCGCAGAAAAAGAAAAGCTTGCAAAAAATACTATTCAACAGATTGAAAAACACGTGATTATTGGGAAGCATATAGTATGCCCATGCAGTGTGTGGGGAGCCCGCAGCACAATAAACAGCAGAGAAGATTTCATCACCACTTGGCCCCAACCTTACCTGGCCCATATACCAAAAAACGGCTGCCACTACTAACAACGCAAACGGCTGCCACGAAACCTGCAAACCCTTCAACTTCGGCAGACCAAATACAGACTTAAAAGCAGATTGCTTATTCCTCAAATAAAACAGCAGCAACAAACACAACACAATACCACCCACTGCAAACAAATTACCCTGTGTCTTTACATGCTCTGTAAAGTAACGTACACCAAACTCATCTTTTCTATAAAGGGAATGCGAAGAAGGGAAAAACACTGACAATAACCTACCTCTACCCGAAAATACATAATGCAACAGATACACTATAAATGCTGACAGAAATGCCATAATAACAATATATACGGGGCTGTATATACGCATGTAATCCGGCCTCCGCATTTTTTCCATAGCAATATCTATTGTTGCAACGAACAAATATATTTAAAATCTTCCGCCTTGTGTGCAGAATGTAGTAAAGTGAAAAATAGGGTGCACGCTCGTGCGCAGTTCCACTTCACTTAATATGGAACTAGCTGGCGAAACTAATCAGCGCCACCAAGTGATGTTAATTTCAATTTTCCCTTTATCAACTTGAAATTATACCAAGTAATATGTTCACATAATGAAGACTGGTCCAATTCATCTGCTGTATCATTTTCGTTAATTTTATAGTCAGGATTTTTGTCCATATTATATTCGAAAGTAATACTATCTGCAGCAACGATTATGGTGAATCTTTCTAAACAGGGGCTTCCTTTTTTTACAATTTCACTTGAAATTGTGTCAGATGTATTCAAGTGGTTAATATCTAAATGGGCAAAAAAATCTTTACAAGTATTTACAACATCTTTTGTTTCAAAATTGCTGCCCTGAATAATCTGTTTGGGTAGGACTGTGCTCAAACTATCTGCGTCTTTAACGTCTAATCTATTTTTGAACTGCTTCAGGGCAGTAAGCAAATTGCTTCTATAAACTTTATTGTTACTATTCCCATCGATATTTTTGCAACCAATACAAGCCAGAAAACAAATGCAAATCATTACTGCTAAACGCAAAGAAGACATTTGAATTTTATTTAAAAATGAAAATCTAAAAATACTCGTTTTTCCCAGCGTGGCCACAATTCAGGTACACGCTCAAACAAAAAATCCCTGAAACGCTTTGTTTACAGGGATTTAAAGATTAAGTATTGTGCCCAGGACTGGATTCGAACCAGCACATCGTTACCGACGCTGCGACCTGAACACAGTGCGTCTACCAATTTCGCCACCTGGGCAGTTTAAGGTATT
>CANGMZ010000062.1 GCA_947454715.1 Chitinophagaceae bacterium | reverse complement strand
GGTTGTACTTTTTTCACCTGAGTAGTAACAGCTACTACCTGCTGAGCATGAACAGAAACCGAAACTGATAATATGCACAATAAAATAAATGTTCTCATAAAAGACAAATGGTTCATAAAGTTAGTCAAGTTCTCTAACGTGAAAAGCGGGATTCTATTACGCAGTACAGAAAAAATACAATTCTATTTAAAACTGATGTAAGCAGTACTTAATAAACGATATTGTAATTATAGCAGAATGTGCTGTAAATAAAAACGTCCCACTGTGTTAGCGGGACGTTTTCAATATTATTTATCGTTTTTGAGATGAAATCACTCATCATCATCACGGCTTCTTTCTTTTTTCTTTGGCTTTGGAGCTGAATCATCATCATCATCCTTGTCCATCTTACGGTGGTGAACTTCGTCACCTGGCTCATGATGGCTGTGCATCTTATGACCAGTGTTAAAGTTTTTGCTGATACCGATGTTTACCTGACGACCGAAGTTAAGGTTGAAAGTGTTGATGCTGTAAACTGCAGTTGTGTACTTGTCAGTAGCGTAGTTCATACCACCGATGTTGAAGTTAAGGCATACTGCACGACCCATGTTAACACCCAAAGCTGGGTAGAAACCTACGTAGATACCGTTATGCTTGTTGTAAGCAGGATCTCCTTCGTGAGTAGTGTAACCACCTTGGTAAGTGAAATCCAACTGAGTGAACCAGAAGAAAGTTTCGCTACGACCGATGTAACGAGAATAACGTGCGAAAGGACCTACCTTATACATGTTATTTGTAGTATGCTGTGCGTTTACAGTTTTCACTGCATCCTGACCCCAGCTGAGCATCATACCCAATGTCCAGTTGCGGTTGAACTGATAACCAACACCTGTAGTAACATTCCAGTTTGTAGTTTTCTGTATGTTACCGTTGTTAGCTGAAGTTGTGTTAATTGAATCTCTTACAGTATGTAAATTAATATCACCATACCATAAAATGCTTTTTGGCTCTTGAGCGCTAGCCGTTGTTGCTATGCTTCCTGCGGTTAATAAAGCGAGGATCAGTCTTTTCATAACAGAATGTGTTTGTGTTTAGTATGCAAATATAATCGTCATTTCGAAAAAACAATAGCTTTTAGACATTTATTTTCCTGCTTTACGGAAAGTATTTTCTGAGTTATCAAAATTTGTTCGTTAAAAACCAGTTAAAAACAGCTCTTTTTTACTAACACGCTATTCACAATTTGGCTTATTTAGTCAGTATTTTCAATGGTTTCGTTTGTTTTTTAGATGAAAAGCTATTATACAGAAATCAGGCAGAAAATATTTCAGAAAGGGGGCTATTTTTGCTCACATTATTTTAAAAATATGCAAAATAAAGGTCTTGAAGCAATAGCCATAGAGTGGTTTGAAGGGTTTAACACCAAAAATCTGGAACAATTATTGGCACTTTATGACGAGCATGCCGAGCATTTTAGTCCGAAATTAAAAATACGCCAACCAGAGACCCATGGTATGGTGCGTGGTAAGGCTGCACTAAGAGCGTGGTGGGGCGATGCCTTCGACCGTTTGCCTACACTACAATATATACCCACCAGCTATACAGCAAATAATGAGCGCGTATTTATGGAATATATAAGAAGGGTAGCGGGTGAGCCGGATATGCTCATAGCTGAAGTATTAGAAATAAAAGACGGCAAAATTGTTGCATCGAGGGTTTATCATGGCTAGGCCGGTATTATTTTCAATAATTCTGCCTTTTTCTGATCTATTGTAATCCTGATGGTTTTCCAGAGTTTTTCCTGTTTGGCAACTTTGGTTTGACCGCCAAGTATTATAAGGTGTGCATCTATATCTGCCAATACCGGCGTGAGCACTTTGGCAGAGAAGTATTGTGCCGCTGCAATGCCACGTTCATAGGTTTTTACATCCTGCCCGGCATTAAAAAACTCCTGCACCTGCCAGTGAAAAGTTTCCGCGTGTTTTTGCGCCTGCTTAATAGCGTCTATTGTCTTTTGTATCAACTCGGCATTTTCTTTAACAGGGCCTATCTTTATTTTAAACAAGTCTACAGACCATTGCTCCAATGCTGTCAATAATTCCGTAAATGAGCACGCCTGAATCAGCTTGGTGAGATAGGCATGTCGTTTACTTATTTCTAATCGGTCATCAAGCTCTGCATCTGCCGTTTCTGTTTCTGCAAAGTCTATGATCCGGGAGTCAACCATTACATTTTCAATATTGAGTCTGCTGCGTAATGCCAGTCCTTCCATACTGGTGCAGCGGCTAAGCGCCACGTAAACCTGACCGGAGGCAAATGCCCTGTTAAGATCAACTATTGCTTTTTCAAGTGTAAGACCCTGACTTTTATGTACGGTGATAGCCCATGCCAAACGGAGCGGGTATTGTGCAAAAGAACCCAGTTCGTCTTCTATTATCTCTCCCTTCTTGGCATCGAGTACATACCGTACATTCTTCCACACTTCGAGATCTACCGTTACCGGCAGCGACTTGGGGTCTGAAGGGAAAGATACTTTAATGCCATCTGCAGAAATTCTGTCTATAACACCAATCTTGCCATTGAAATAACGGCGAGGTGTTTGCAGGTCATTTTTAATAAACATCACCTGAGCACCCTCTCTGAGGTTCAGCTCCATTTCGGTGGGCAAGTTCTTTATATTAAACTCATTGGTGATCTTGCCGGTAAACTTATGTATAGGCGTATTCAGCTTATCGAGCTCCTGTTTGTTGATCGTATCTGCCAGATGATTGTGGGTACACAATACTATATATCCTTTATAATTACTTGCATCATCTATATAACGCGCATTAAGCGTGTCAATATCTTCATGTGTAACGTTTCCGGTTCTGATACGGTTGAGTAGGTCTATAAATACTATATCCTTTTGTCTGTAAACCTTTGACAACTCTATATATAAAGGTGGGTTTTGCCTAATCACCTGCGAGTCGAAAAAGTAAGTGCCGGGATAATATGCCTTGAGTATCTCCCACTCATCCGGTAAAACAACCGGGGGTAACTGAAACATATCGCCAATGAATACTACCTGCACCCCACCAAACGGGAGATGATTTTTACGACGGACATGGCGCAATACCAGATCCATTGCATCGAGCACATCTGCCCGCACCATGCTTATCTCATCTATTATCAGCAATTCCAGCTTGCGGAGTAGTTGCAACTTTGTATCTCTGAACCTAAGGCGCGCCAGTAATGAGTGCTTGTCTTCCACACCACCTGTCTGGCTACCAAAACCGCCGGCATTACCCGGCACATAGGGTCCAAATGGCAACTGTAAAAATGAGTGTATCGTTTCGCCACCGGCATTTATAGCCGCAATACCTGTTGGCGCAACTATGGCACTGCGTTTCTTGGTTTGTGACCGTATATATTTAAGAAAGGTGGTTTTTCCGGAACCTGCCTTACCTGTAAGGAAAATATTCTCATTAGTATCACAAACGAACATAGCTGCCTTATGAAAGGGCAGATTGTCTTTATCGGTATCTAATGGGGTAAGAAAAGTGGCGGGTATCATTGATGTGCAAAAATATGGAAAATTTAATGGCTCATTGTTTTAATAGCCCGCGGCACTCTTGTTCTTACGCTTATAAATTGCATACGCAGATATAAGCAAGCCAACAACTGTAATGACAGAAGAGGCCAACAGTTCGAAAAGCGTGCCTGCGAGGGTCTCTTTATCGGGGTTTGTGAGACTACCGATAGATATTGCCCAATTAAAATAGTGTAGCATACAAGATAATGGCACACAAACCATAATAATAAGTGCGTTAACAGAGTAAAGCTTGAATTTCATAAACTCTTCTGAATTATTGAAATTGGACTTCAAAAGATATACGGGCAATATCAACACATCAAAAGCCATTTCGATAGCCGTTGCTTTAGCAGAAGTCTGAAAACTTTCGAGAAACCACAAAGGCGTAAGCAACAGGTGGAATCCAATAGCAGGAATAAATGAATAGAGTATGATTCGTGTCCAGTAGTTCATGGTAAGTGTAAATATAGAGTACGTTAACAAGATATTTTTTTTACTGCTATAGGGTAGTTTACCCTTTTTACACTGAGCAAGCCCTAAAAACTACTTACTTTTAATATCCACCTGTTTAATATCTATGACATTAAGTGCATTACTGCGGAAGCCAGTGATATTGTTTTGGGTAAAGTGCAGCAAAACATCATAGTATAATGGCAGCACCGGCGCATAGCTGATAGCCAGACTATCCATTTTACGGTAAAGTTGCCAACGGGCAGTATCGGGCAGGTTAAGGCTTTCGTTGTACCACTTATCGAATGTAGCATTGCTGAAGCGGGTATAATTTGGCGGTGCGGGTTGATTGCCATTAAAGACAATGAGGAATGTTTCTGCATCGGGATAGTCTGCGAGCCACTGCGCTCTGAAAAAAACCGCCTGCGATTTACTCATCTGCTGGCGGAGGATATTGGGCTGCATCACCTCTATTACTGTTGGTATACCTACCTCTTGCAGCTCACCGGCTATGAAATTAACAATATCTACATAGTTATCCTGCACCAGTATTTTTATAGGTTTTAGCCCCTTACCACCAGGATATCCTGCCTCTGCCAACAGTTGCTGCGCCTTAACCGGGTCGTAGTCATAACCATAATGTGCTGCCGTATCAAAACCGGGAATGCCGGCAGGTATAAAACCATGTGTTGCCGGTATACCCATACCATTCTTAAAGTAGGTGACAATCTTATTGCGATTCACTGCATAATTTATAGCCCTGCGAACCAACACATTGGCGGTGGGTTGACCGGACATGACGGGGTTTGTTGTGTCCGTTAAAAAACCCAGATATTCCGTATTGAGATAGGTGTCTTTTGCAAGGTGAAAACTATTACGATATTCCGGCTTTATGGTTCCGTTTTTTGCAAGTATGAGGTCTTTGAAAGAACCGTCTATACCATTCACAAAATCGAGCTTATGCTGCATGAACAGCAGAAACTCAGTGGCCTTACTGTCGATGAAGGAGATTTGCACGGCATCGAGATAGGGCAGTTGCACCCCTTCTTTATCGTGCTCAAAATAATGCGGATTCTTCACCAGACTGAGGATATTGCCTTCATCCCAATAGCGGAACATAAAAGGACCTGTACCACAGGGGTGACTGCGAAAATCTTTACCCCAATGCATGACCACTTCTTTAGGCACAATATTGCAATATGCCATGCTGAGCATACCTATAAGCGGCCGGAACGGGGCTGCCAGTCTTAATTGGAAGGTGGTGTCATTGATTGCAACAAACGGCTCTTTTGCGGCAACTCTGCCATTAAATATCCATGCTCCGGTAGCAGCAGTTGCGGGATCCATTAACCTTGAAAAACTATATACAACATCAGCAGCAACCAATTTCCTGCCCTTACCTGCTGGAAAGACAGGGTTATCTTGAAAACAGACATCGTTCCGGAGGTGGAAGGTGCAGATAAGCCCATCAGGACTTACATCCCAGCTTTTGGCCAATGATGGTATTACATGCAGGTGCTCGTCTGTCTCTACCAGCGTATTGTAGACCATGTGGTTGACCCATATCTGATACAGATCTTTGGCAAATGCAGGATCTATTGCCTCCAGGTTGCCGCTAGACAAGTTAATGTGGAATACCTTTTTTGCTGTATTGTCGCTGCTGCTACGGCAAGACTGCACAACAATGCCTGCCCCCAAAAGGAGGAGCAGGCAACTTTTCTTAAAGCCCGATAGCCACATGAGGGCAATTTACGGGTTTTACACAGGAATTTCAGTGGGTGTGCATTTCTATATTGCCGCATACGTCGCTTGGCATACGTCCATAATATTGTGTATTTGTAATCATGGATGTGAATATCGAGCCACAGTATATTTTATTGTAAATAATCATAACATAAAAGATATAAAAATAACCCCTTTGTATTTTCGTTGAAATAATTGCTTTAGTAGAAACCATACCTGACAAAATCTAACATTCCTATAACCACTATCTGTAAGCTGCCATTGCTTACATTAACTTATATTTGTTCGGTGAGTTTCTTATATCCGCTTTTTTTAACGGCAGGGGCAGCTTTGGCTATACCCATACTGATACACTTATTTAACCTGCGCAAGTACAAGACGGTAATGTTCCCGCATACCCGTTTTCTGAAGAACATTCAGCTCAACAGCCAAAAGCAGAGTCAAGTAAGGTATAAGGCATTACTGGCTATGCGCTTGTTGTTTCTGTTGTTTCTTATTCTCGCTTTTGCACAGCCTTTCTTTAGTGATACTAACAAAGCCGGCACAGGTAAGCGCACACAAATCATTTATATAGACAATTCATATAGCATGAGTGTAAAAAAAGGTGCACGCACCATGCTGGATATTGCTAAGGAAGATGCAGCCAAACAAGTGAGATCTGCACAACCCGGGACCCGATTTGTGTTGCTCACCAATGATAAGCCCAACAGCTATCGCCCTGAACCTGCAGACAAAGTTTTTGCAGCTATCAATGCGCTGGACCTATCTGCTTCAACAAAAACGGTAACACAAGTAGTAGCCACAGCACAGAGCATGGTGCAGAGTGACGGCACTACCGGTGGCGATCTCTTTTATTATTCAGATTTTCAGCAGAGTTCCTTTCCGTCGCAGCCAGATCAGTCGCTGATGAAAAACATCACATTCTATGGTATGCCTGTGCAGGCCGATGAGGTGCAGGATATTTATATCGACACTGCCTACCTGGCGGTTCCGGTATTGCAAACAGGTAAGAACAATAACCTTATAGTACACACCCGCCTGAGCGGAAAACCGGCTAAAGATGCTGTGGTATTGCAACTAAATATAAACGGACAAGTAAAAAGTGCGGCTACGCTCAGTTTTGCTGATAAAAAAGAAAGTATAGACACCCTTAGTTTTCAGGTTAATGATGCCAACTGGCAACAGATACATCTTACCCTCAATGATGTGGCTATGCGTTTTGATGACACCTTCCGCATTACTGCCAGAAGTGCAGCTAACCTGTCTATACTGGTGCTTAACGAAGGACAGGCTAACCCATATCTGCAGGCTGCATTCAGAGCATATAACGGATTCAGAATCAATCAGCTCGACATCAATACCGCCCCTAAAGACTGGAAGAGCTATAATCTGGTTATACTGAATGGCATTACCAAAATAGATGCAACTCTGGGTAAGCGTATTTCTGATGCGCTTTCACAAGGACAAAGCATTTGCATATTCCCCGGCAAGACAAATAATTTCCAGGCTATCAATGATGGTCTAAAGCTGACCGGCGACATACGCATCAACAGCATAGACACAGCAGTGCAAACAGCCAGCTCACTACAGCAGGGTAGTGCATTGGTGAAAGATTTGTTTGATAAAATACCTGATAATGTTCAATTGCCAGTTGCCAACTGGCATTACAGCATAACGGCAGGACTAAACGCCAACCAACAATCTGTATTGAGTTTCCGTAATGGTGATCCATTACTGGCTCGCTACACACCAGGTAAGGGACAATTATATATTTGTGCAACGTCAGCGGATCTACAGTCGGGTAATTTTCCGGGCAGTTACTTCTTTGCGCCATTTCTTTATCAAATGGCTATGCAGAGTAGCAGTAGTAATGTGTATGCTGTGACCAGTGGTGCACAACAAGCTATATATCTTCCGCTTAACAATATGAGCGAACGAAATACGATGCATGTGTTGGGTAACGGACTAGATGTGATACCACCACAAAGACCTAATGGCGCAGGGCTGGATGTGTTTCTGGATCAGGCTGTGCAATTACCCGGTTTTTACCGATTAGCGGCCGCAGAGGGCGATACTACTAAAGTAGCATTAAACCAGGATAAGCATGAGTCGCAACTGGAATACAGGAACATCAGCACGCTCAAAAGTGAGTGGAAGGGTGATAATATAAAATGGCCTGACGTGACAAAAGGGGGGAGTTTAAAAGACTCCGCAACCAATAACTTCCCGCTTTGGAAAGTTTGTGTAATTTTGGCACTTGTAATGCTGGCCATAGAAACATGGCTATTGGCCAGAACAAAGAAAGTACAGCATATTTAGCGCCAATCATATATCAGTAAGATGCAAGTGAAATTAAACAAAGTAAGAGTAATAGATACACGATCTGCGTTTCACGATCAGCTTGTTGACCTCTCTATTGAAAACGGTATCATTACCGAAATAAAAACATTAAAAAAAGCTGCGGGGAAACCGGCTATCATTTCAGAAGGCAAGGAAGTATGGCAAGGCAAAGCCGGAGAAGAACTACTGATCTCTAATGGTTGGGTTGATGTATTTGCAGACTACCGCGAGCCGGGGCTGGAACACAAAGAAACCATAGAGACCGGCCTCAATGCCGCTGCTGCCGGCGGATTCACAGATGTACTCATTACCCCGAATACACAGCCTGCCATCAGTTCAAAATCCATCATCCAATATATATTACAGAAAGCAAGCGGACATGCGGTTACCGCACACCCGATGGGGGCCGCTACACAGAATGCCGAAGGCAAGGAGCTAGCGGAAATGATGGATATGCGCGCAAATGGCGCTATCGCTTTCACAGATGGCTGGAAACCTGTACAAAATGCGAACCTATTGCTTAAAGCACTGGAGTATGTAAAGGCTTTCGATGGCACAATAGTGCAACTGCCTGTAGATGCTGCATTGGCTTCGGGCGGATTAATGAATGAGGGAATTGTATCTACTGCATTGGGAATGCCTGGCATTCCGATGCTTGCAGAGACACTGACCATATATAGAGACATAGAGCTGGTACGCTATACCGGATCTAAACTGCATATCACCGGGGTATCGGCAGCCGAATCTGTGGCTATGATACGCAAAGCCAAAGCAGACGGACTTGCTGTTACCTGCTCCGTAACACCATATCATTTGGCACTGACAGATGATATGCTGAATACTTACGATAGTGCATACAAGGTGTCGCCGCCTTTGCGCACTGAAAGTGATAGGCTGGCACTTGTTGCAGCACTTGCAGATGGAACAATTGATTGTATTGCCTCTCACCATCGCCCGCATGAGTGGGATGCTAAAACAAAAGAATTTGAATATGCTGCCGACGGCATGGCAATACAGGAAAGTGCTTTCAACATAATCTGGGACACGCTGAAAGAATACATCAGCATAGAGCGATTAGTAGATGCTCTGGCAGTGCAGCCGCGAAATATTTTTGGGATAGAGCACACGCCAATAGAGCAGGGCGGTAATGTGTGTCTAACCATCTTCAGCACAAGTGGTTCTAACATAAGCACCGCAACTACTAAGAAATCTGCATCAATGAACAATCCTTTCCTTGACAAATCGCTCAGCGGAAAAGTTTTGGGAATCATCAACAATAACAAACTCAAATTAGACATATAACCATGGAAAGTAAAAAGACACACGTAATGTATGGCCTTGTCGCAGGTATTCTGACTGTAATTCTTGCAATGGTCATGCACTTTGCCAAACTGGAAGAAAAGCCCTTAGTAGGTTGGCTTACCTATATCCCATTCCTTGCAGCGATGGTGATGAATGCTATGAATTTTTCAAAAACCAATGATGGTTATGTTACGTTTAAACAACTATTCGGGAGTTGCTTTAAAGCATCAATGATTGTTGCATTGTTTATGGTAGTTTGGACTGTTGTCTCCCTCTATGCATTCCCTGAGATTAAGGAAAAGGCATTGGAGACAGCAAGAATAGAGATGCTTAAAAAACCGGGCATGACTGACGATACCGCAGATGCTGCACTAAACATAGTAAAGAAAGGATATGGCACTATCTTAGTTTCCAGTGCTGTATTTGGCTCGTTGTTTATTGGTGCTATCTTTTCATTGATTGGCGCTACTGTAGCTCAGAAAAAAGGCGAGCGACCTGTTACTGATAATTTCTAAACGTATTTTACTGTATATCTATGTCACTGCTTCCAAAAATTTGGAGGCAGTTTTTTTTAATCTCTATTCACTTTGTCTCAAATTTGGCTATACGACAGTTTTTTTTGACATTGCAGCATGACCAGGAAAGAGCGTTACCGGATAGTTTTGGAGTGGTTTGAAAAGAATATGCCTAATGCAGAAACCGAACTGCATTATACCAACCCTTATGAGTTGCTGGTAGCGGTTATTCTTTCCGCACAGTGTACCGATAAGCGGGTAAATATGGTCACCCCGGCATTATTTGAGCGATACCCGGTTCCTGAGCTACTTGCCAAGGCTACATTTGAAGATGTAGAACCTTATATAAAGAGCGTAACATTCGCCAATAATAAGACCCGCCACCTCATAGGTATGGCAGATTTATTGGTCAATAAATTTCACAGCAAAGTACCTGAAACAATAGAAGAGTTGGTAGAACTACCCGGAGTAGGGCGCAAAACAGCCAATGTGATCATTTCTGTTGTTTATGGCCAACCGGGAATGGCTGTTGACACGCATGTGTTCCGAGTGTCAGCAAGAATAGGGCTGACTTTAAAAGCGACTACACCATTACAAACCGAACATCAATTGGTTGCCAATATTCCAAAAGACAAACTGGCTATTGCTCATCACTGGCTCATCTTACATGGCAGATATATATGTGTGGCACGCAGACCCAAATGCGAACAATGTGGTATAAAAGACGCCTGTAAATATTATCAGACCGACATGAAATATATTGTTGACCCACAACATAAGTGATAATAGAAAAGCTTCGCGATTGCGAAGCTTTTCTATTATCGGGAGTACTATATTAATTCATCTGTTTCGCAATCAGTGTTTTTACTAATTCCAATTCCTGCATAAAGGAAAACATTGATTTGTCAATAATCCGCTCGTCATAAACTTGCAGGTGTTCGAAATTATTAGCAATAACTGCAAGTTCTTCCATACTTGTGGTCAGGGCTGTGCCATTAAGTTTGTGTCCCGCCTTATTGATTTGTTGCAAATCTTTTTTTGCAACGGCAGCTTTAATGTCTTGTTCAGCTTCGCCTATTTGCATTAGTGCGGCTTTAAGTATTTCCTTGAGTGTATCTCCTTCTATACCAAAGCTTTCACTAATAACTGTTGCATCAAAGTGTTTGTTTTTCTTTGCAACGGTTTGCACTGCCATTTGCTGAGCAGGAATACTCGCCCAAAGCCACTTAGCAAATAAAACATTCAGTGTTTCTTCCACAAAAGGTTTGGCTACAAAATCGTCCATTCCTACCTCTATACATTTTTCCTTTTCGCCCTTCACATTGCCGGCAGTAAGCGCCACAATAGGTACACGCTTATCTGTTTCCATTGCACGTATCTGCTCGGTTGCTTCATAACCGTTCATCTCCGGCATCTGAATATCCATGAGAATCATATCGGGCCTTGCTTTCTTATACTCATTTACAGCCTGTACTCCATTTAGCGCAACTATTACATTGGCATTAGGTGCTATTCTATGAATAATTGTTTTCGCAAGAAGGATATTTACTTCATTGTCTTCTGCCAATAATATGGTCAACTCTTCTTTATGTTTTCCTTCTTCTATGTCTGTCTGTTTCTTTTCTTCAGGCACATCGATAGTAAGCAGTCGAGACAGTGCATTATACACATCCTGCATCTTTAGTGGCTTTACCAGTCTGTGATTTACCTTAAGTTCATTACATGCTTTTATAATTGTTTCGTCGTCAGATGAGCTGTGCAGCAGGAGTATCGGCTGTTTTTCGGCTGTGTCAAAAAAGCTTTCTCTAATCTTTCTAATGGTTTCGAGACCATCCATATACGGCATGTGATAGTCCATCATTATTACATCATAGTGCTCACCGGCAGCAAGCTTTTGTAATGCTTCAAATCCATTCTCTGCTTCATCAGAATCTATGCCTTTTAGCAGCATCATTTGTTTTACAATCATCCGGTTATTGTGATTGTCATCAACAATCAACACCTTTTTGATCTTATCAATATTCTCCCATATAAGTGGTTCTCCCTGCTCTGTTCTGAAGGTAATATCAAAATAAAAGGTACTTCCTTCTCCCGGAACGCTCTTTAACTGTAAACTACTGCCCATAAGCGCGAGCAGCTTATTAGATATTGTTAACCCAAGCCCGGTGCCACCATATTTTTTTGTGGTTGACGGGTCTTCTTGTGCAAATGCTTCAAAAATCTTATGCTGCATTTCCGGCTTTATACCAATACCCGTATCCCTCACCTCGAACCTGAAAATCACCATCTCGTTTCTCAAATCTGATAGTGCTTCTACCTTTAGCTCTATTTCGCCTTTCGAAGTGAACTTAACGGCATTACCTAAAAGGTTTACCATTATCTGTTTCAGACGAACGGCATCTGCCCATATAAAACGAGGCAAATCAGCCGCTATGTTGAGCAATACTTCAAGTCCTTTCTTTTGTGCCTGATAGGTGATAATGTCTGTGGCTTCGCTTGCCAGTTCATACATATCACACTTGTCTGTATCAAGCTCTAACTTACCTGCTTCAATTTTTGAGAAGTCGAGAATATCGTTGATGATACTTAATAATGCATTGGCTGAATGATTCACTATCGACAAGTATTGCTGTTGTGTTTCATTCAGTTCTGTCTTTAATACAAGGTCGGTAAAACCTATTATCCCATTCAATGGGGTTCTTATCTCATGGCTCATATTAGCCAGAAATTCAGATTTAGCCCTGCTGGCATGCTCTGCATGTATCTTAGCCAGCTTTAACTCTTCCCGTTGTTTGCATACCTCTGTAATATCCTGTGTAAACATCATGATGCCGCCCACAGCGCCATCAGGCAAATACCACGGTCTTACCTCCCATCTCAGATATTGCTCCTGATCCCAACCATAAGGAATCCAAACCTCTTCATTCCTCTTCATCACCTCGCCTGCAAGGCAGCGTTGATGTATGTTTCTCCATTCATCAGAAACATTCGGGAATATTTCATAGTGCGATTTGCCTATCAGGTCCTTACCTTCTATATGATACTCTTCAGACCATCTGTTACTTGCCGCTACATAACGAATGTCTTTATCGAACATTGCTACCGCTGCCGGCGCATGCTCTACAAAAGCTTTTAATCTTGATTGCTCTGTTAATAGTGCCTGTTCTGCACGCTTTCGCTCAGAAATGTCTGTAGCTATACCCAAATAACCGATAATATTATTCTTATCATCTCTTATTGTGGTTATCACCAACGTAACCTGTATTCTTGTTCCATCCTTCTTTATATAAGTCCATTCGCTCCGTTCCAGCCCTTCAATTTCAGATTTATAAACAAATATTTTTATGCCCTCTACTTCAATATTGTACTCCTCCTTCATGTCTGCTATTCGCTGCGCTATTTCAAGAGGATCGTGAAGTATACCCGGTGTTTGCTTTCCAATAATTTCCTTTGCATCATAACCCAACATATTTTCTGCACCCTTATTAAATACAGTTATGACTCCTTTAGCATCTGTGGCTATTATACTCACATCTGTTGCTGACCGGAGTACATCGTTGAGCAACTTTCTCGATGTGTTTACCTCAAGATCTTTTTTCTTCTTCTCATCTATATCCTGCAGTATACCATACAAAGAAACACACTTGCCTTTTTCAAACCTGGCATTACCAATTGCCTGTACCCATAACTCTTGCCCCTGAACTGTTACAATTTGCAACTCCATATTCCATGGCGTACCGTGTGCTATAGCTTCTTGTATGGCTTTTGTTATTTTCTCCCGGCTACTCCCTTCTTTATAAAAGTTGATTGCGGTCTCCAGTTCAGGAACAAAATCTGAAGATGTGCCATGTATTTCCTTAGTAACATCTGACCAGTAAATAGAATTCTTAGTGAGGTCTACATCCCAACCGCCCACACGAGCCACCTGATTGGTTTGCTCCAGCATCTGCTTGGTCTTTACCAAATCTTTTTCCAGATTATAGCGCTCCGTAATGTCTATAGAATTGCCTATTACATAGCTTTCACCATCGGCATTTTGTTCCATAACATTGTTGAACATCCATATCCTGATTTCCCCATTCTTATGCATTGTGGTCATCAACCCCTCTGCTGTTTTGTTGACCTGAATATCCGTCAGATATTGGGCTATTGATGGATGGTGTTTTTCAGGTGTAATGTCAAAAAGGCTTTTCTTAAGTACCTCTTCTACGGTATAACCCAGTAAGGCTGCGCCGGCAACATTTACAGTAATAAAATTGCCCAACATATCGTGAGTACACATCAACCCCTGTGAATGATCAAAAAATGCCCTTAGCTTATCTTCACTGGTTTTGAGCTGCTGTTCTTTCTTCTTTACCTCAGTTACATCTCTTGCTATGGCAAAAATATTTTGTGTTTGCCTGTCGAGTGTTGCTACCCAGTCCAGTACTTTATAAACTCCTTTTTTTGTTTTAAGTCTACTGGTAAAATTTATAGAAGATAACCCTTTATAGAGTCGCTCTATTTCTTTGCGTATAGCTCCGAGGTCGTCGGGATGAACTAAATCGAAGAATGATGTTTTAAGTATATCTTCCTGCACCCAACCAACCATTGTAGTAAATGAAGGGTTGATTCTTTTCAGAAAACCATCTGTACCCGCAATGCAGATCATGTCTTCCGAGAGATTGAATAATTTCTCAAAATGATTCAGCTCTTCTATTTTTCGCTTATTGGTAATCAGCGATATCACCTGATCTGCCAACAACCTCAATGATTGTTGTTGATTTTCTGTAAGCCTTCGTGGTTTGTTATCTATAACACATAGTGTACCCAGTGCATATCCCGAAGTATCTATTAACGGATAGCCGGCATAAAAACGAATATTAGGATCTGATGTTACCAATGGATTAGAACTGAACCTTTCATCTTTAGTAGCATCTTCTACCTCAAATAAATCTTTGCCCATAATGGCATGACTGCAAAAGGCTATCTCTCTGGGTGTTTCTGTTACCTCTATTCCCACCTTCGACTTGAACCATTGTCTGTGCTCATCTATAAGTGACACTAACGACACCGGCACATCACAAATAAGTGATGCCAGCTCTGTTAAGCGGTCATATTCTTCTTCGCTCAGGGTATCAAGGATATTATAATCTTTAAGTGCCTGTAATCTTTCTTTTTCGTTCTGCGGAACCGGAGAAGCGTTCATTATTAATAAAATTGTATTGATCGTTAAGCAAAAATAAGAATAATATTTTTAATATACTTTTCTTATATTAACTATTCGTAAACATTGATTGCACAAAAACTGCTAATTTTCGTTCATAAGCGCAGGTATGTGTAAATTAATTAAAAAGCCCCGAAAGGTTTTGTTAACCTTTCGGGGCTTGGGCGGTAAGTGCGCGTAATATTATTTACCTGGCTTTGTTTGCATTATATCTTCTATGCGCTTCATTACATCTGCAGTAAGTTGCGGATATAATTCTACCGCTTTCAAGTTTTCTATAAGTTGCTCCGGCTTTGTAGCGCCCAAAATAGTAGTAGTGACATTTGTATTATGAATAGTCCATGCCACAGACAAGGTTGACAAGGTTGTTCCGAGATCCTTAGCTACTTTATCGAGTTGTTTTACTTTTTCAATTTTGGCGGCCTCCAGAGTGTTGTCTTTCAGCCAACTGTATTTCTCAATAGATAATCTGGATCCTTCCGGTATTCCATTATTATACTTCCCGGTAAGCAGGCCCGATGCCAGTGGGCTCCATATTGTAGTACCCATACCCACTTCCTTAAAGATAGGCAGGTAATCTTGCTCCATCTTTTGCCTTTCAAACAGGTTGTACTGCGGTTGCTCCATCACCGGGCCTTCCAGATCTAACACTCTGGCTATGCGGTGCGCCTCCAGTATCTCGGCAGCACCCCACTCACTGGTACCCCAGTAAAATATCTTTCCCTGTTGTATCAATGTGTTCATGGTGCGTACCACCTCCTCTATTGTCGTTTCCGGGTCAGGACGGTGGCAATAGAATAAATCAAGATACTCCATTTGCATTCGTTTCAGCGAATGGTGGCATGCCTCCATTAAGTGTTTTCTGCTTAGCCCGCGTTGTGTTGGTTTATTGTTCTTACCATACAAACCAAAGAATGCCTTACTAGACACACAATAGGTAGTCCGATCCCAGTTTTTCTTCTGCAGGACCCTACCCATTACCTCTTCAGATCTGCCACCTTCATAAGCCTCTGCATTGTCAAAAAAGTTGATGCCGTTGTCATACGCCAACCCCATTAACGTATCAGCAGACTCATCGCCTACCTGATTTGAAAAAGTCACCCACGAGCCATAAGACAATATGCTCAACTGCAAACCCGATTTTCCTAATCTTCTGTATTCCATTATAATTGTTTTATATCATCAAATTTGAAGTATCCATACTCAAAACACACTTTTTAAGTGTTAAATAATCGTACCTGCAAACCGCAAGATTTACAATCTGAAATTAGGCCATTTACAATATGGAGACTATAACTTTTTTCTATAACAATACAGCAATCTCCATTTTAGCATAACATTGCCTATCAATGCATTCACCACTAAAATGCTTAGTTGACAAGCAGATATAAACGCATTGACAATTCGTAATAATATAAATATTAGTCTATTGACATCGAAGTCTACTCATTAGTAGTTTCATTTCAATAGGTTAATATCTCGTTGTTGCCCCCTATCAGGAGAACACAATCAAAGAAAATTGGTTATTTTTACTTTTAAGATATGGCAAAGCTCACGTATAACAACAAGAAGGCAGTTTTTTTTCAGGCGCTGAAAGCAGATGTGGATGGATATTTCCAAAGGACAGGATTGAAAAAGACCGGTAACTGGAGGTTATATTCTAAAACGCTTATTCTCATATCTGCTGCTATAGCCCTTTATGTTGGTTTGCTCATGCAGCATTTCACACCGCTTGCAGGTATTTTACTATCTGCTTTATTGGGTTTCACACTTTCGGGTATAGGATTCAATGTTATGCACGATGCCAACCACGGCAGCTACTCCACTAAAAAATGGGTGAACGACTTTTTAGGCCTTACCCTCAATGCACTAGGAAGTAATGCGTTTATATGGAGACAAAAGCACAATATCATACACCATACTTATACTAATATTGATGGTATTGACGATGATATCGCTAAAAGCCCTGTAATTCGTCAGTGTTCTACACAGGTATGGAAGCCGGCTCACAAGGTGCAGCACATCTACCTTTGGGTGGCTTATGCGTTGAGTTCTATTCTATGGATTTTTGTTACTGACTTTGTAAAGTATGGCAGTAAAATGATTTACACTACCGAGCTAAAGAAAATGAACACTACCGAGCACGTTATTTTCTGGGCGAGCAAGGTTTTGTATCTGGTATTTTATGTAGCAATACCGGTTGCAGTAGTTGGTTGGGGTGCTT
>CANGMZ010000061.1 GCA_947454715.1 Chitinophagaceae bacterium | reverse complement strand
TAATGTAGCCTACGATGCGTTGAACCATGAAAAAATGACCAGAATTCGCGCAGAAAAAATAGAAAAAATAGCTGATACAATACCAATGATAAAACCTGATAGTGGAAACGAAACAGGTAAACTGGTTGTACTAGGTTGGGGCTCTACAAGTGGTGTTATCAAAACCGCTGTGCGTGAGTTGATAGCTGAGGGGTATGATGTTGCACATGTGCATTTGCACCATATTAATCCTTTCCCTAAAAACCTCGGTGATTTACTGAAGGGTTATGACAAGATTTTGATACCTGAAATGAACTGCGGTCAATTGATTCAGCTTATCAGAGCCAAATATCTATTACCCGCTGAGGGATTGTCAAAGGTGCAGGGGCTACCTTTTACAACAGCCGAATTGAGAAACAAAATTATCGAATTAATTAAATAATTGAATATGTCGATTGTGACAGAACAAGATGCAGTTCCTAAGTTAACCGCTAAAGATTTTGCATCTAATCAGGAAGTAAAGTGGTGCCCGGGTTGTGGTGATTATTCTATATTGAAGCAGGTTCAAACAGTTTTTCCTGACTTTGGTGTGCCTAAAGAAGACATTGTCTTTATTTCCGGTATTGGTTGTGCTGCTCGTTTTACCTATTATATGGATACTTACGGTATGCATAGTATTCATGGTAGAGCAGCAGCTATTGCATCAGGTGTTAAGGCTACTAACCCCGATCTTAGTGTTTGGGTAATATCAGGCGACGGTGATGCATTGTCAATTGGTGGCAATCACTTTATTCACCTCATGCGTAAAAACTTTGATCTTAATTATCTGGTTTTCAATAATCAGATATATGGTTTAACAAAAGGTCAATATTCTCCTACTTCTGAGAAAGGGAAAGTTGCGAAATCTACTCCTTTTGGTTCTATTGAAGAACCATTTAATCCTTCAGAATTGGCTTTAGGTGCAAAAAGTACTTTTGTAGCCCGTTCGCTAGATCGTGACCCTAAGCACATGCAGATGGTGCTTAGACGTGCTCACGAGCATAAGGGTACTTCTTTTGTTGAGATATATCAGAACTGTCCGGTTTTTAACGATGGTACATTCTTTGCTTTTTCTGAAAAGGATACGAAAAAAGAACAGTCTATATATGTAGAGCACGGGAAACCATTGGTTTTTGGTGCAAATGATGACAAAGGTATTATGTTTCACGGGCTTACTCCTGTAATTGTCAATCTTGCAGAAACCGGTATCTCTGTCAATGACCTTTGGATTCACGACGAACACGACAAGACAAAAGCAAATATCCTTGCACGTTTCTTCGATACTGATTTTAATGGGGAGTCTTTCCCTCGTCCTTTTGGTGTGCTCTATTCAGAAGATAGATCTACCTACGAGCAATCCATGAAAGAACAGATCGATGAACTTACTGAAAGAAAGGGTAGATTATCGTTAGATAAAATTCTTTCAGGCAATAAAACCTGGACAATTCTTTAAAGTATTAATTATCTTTTTTTAATCCCTTGTGCTAAAAGTGCAAGGGATTTTTTATTTCACAGACATCTGATTATTGCTCAATTAAGCCGAAAGCAAAATTACCGAAACATTAAATTTTTGTGTATTGTAGCTCCAAAACGGCTTTTTATGACCAAAACGCATTCAATTTGCTCATTAATTTTATTTGTTTACTTAATTAACAACTAATTATAGTAGTCTCTTTTTCGATTTAAAAATTAAATTCATTATCATTGCATAATAAAACATTAATTATTATAATTTATATGTGTTTTATGTTTAATTTTAGAACGCATATTGAATATAATTGTTAGAGCAGAAATTAATGTTATTTGAATAAATTTTTTGACCAGTGTTTATGGTGCTTTCCTGCAAGTGTTTTATTCGATCAATAATCATTAAACATTAGTATCAATATTTTCATTAAGAGAATATTTTATAAATAAATTTTATGTTGTCTAAGAGCTATTTGTCTCCTTTTTTCTTTTTCATTGTTACCATAGTCTTATTACTTTCTGGTGTTAATGCTCGCGGAACCTCTGCTGTTCCTCATATAACATCGGTATCATCAACTTCCGGAATTCCGCTCAGCAATACAGTGACTATTACTGGTGCAGGTTTCAATGACACTGCTGCAGGTAACTGTGTATATTTTGGCGCTGTTAGAGCAACAGTAAATACTGCAACAACTACTCAACTTAATGTAACGGTTCCTGTTGGTGCACTATACACGAATATATTTGTACTAAACTTAACTACTGGTCTATCTTGCCATCAGCAGGGCTTTTTTACTCCTTATTATGACAATAGTTGTTATGTTTCAGGCTCGAATTTATTAAAACCACAAGCAAACATACCGATTACAGGTACATCATCTCCTCATAATGGCCCCAGACATACAGCAATGGGAGACATGGATGGTGATGGTAAAGCTGATTTAGTCGTGTCTACTTATGATACTATCAATGCAGGTCATAGTGCTGTATTCGTTTATAGAAACATCAGTGCCAATGGACAAATTCTTTACGCATCACCGGTTATTTGTACATCTGCACCGGGAGGAACCAATGTTAAGTTAGCTGACCTTGATGGTGATGGTAGACTTGATATTATTGTGGCATGTAGTGGTTCAGGTGTGGTTTCATGCATTAGGAACACAACAACAGCAGTAGGTGCATTATCCTTTGCAACAAAGAAAGAAGTTTATCCTTTGTCTGGTACTCCGGAAGTAGCAATAGCTGATTTTGATGGTGACGGAAGAATGGATATTGCCGCAGTAAGCTATGCAACGGCTACAGTTAAAATTTTTCATAATGAAATGACATCTGTTCCAACCGGTGCATTCCCAACTGATTTTTTTGGCGCGTATGCTGCTTTCGATTCGTTTAGCGTGGGCAGCTATTCAGGAGCTTATCCAGGCAGTATTTTTGCTGCTGATTTTGATGGCGATGGCAAAGTGGATATTGTAACCAGTAACACCTATGACGCTTCGGTATCTGTATTACGTAACACATCTTCTTCTGGATCTTTCTCATTTAATACGCATATAGATTATTCAATAGGTGGCGCACCAACAGAAGTGCAGGTTGCAGATATGGATGGAGATGGAAAACCGGAAATTATAGTTGCTGATTTCTTTTCAAATTCGGTTGCTGTTTTTGCAAACAACAGTACTTCAGGTACAATAAATACTTCTTCATTTTCACGTTTCGATTATGCAACAAAAGATTCTTCTTATGGTCTTAATGTTGCTGATTTAGATGGTGACGGTAAAACTGATATTGTTATTTCAAGAGGTAAGGCTAATTCTATATCTATTATCAGGAACACAAATGCGACAGGTAGTCCTTTATCTTCAAGTTCATTTGCAGCACTTACTACTTATGCAACAGGAGCAGGTGCAGAGTCTCAGGGGTTTTGTATAGGTGATATTGATGGTGATACTAAGCCGGATATCGCAGTTGCAAATTATAACAACAATACAATTTCAATTTTTAAAAATAGTTCAACACCTGTTTCTGCTCCAATAATAGGAGTAGATTCATTGTGTTTACATGCAGTAGAAACACTTACCAGTAATCATTGCACTGGTGCAGCAGGGTACTGGAGTGTAACTAATAGTCATGCATCCATTGTAGGTGGTATCGGAATAGCAGATACTGCAGCAGTAATTACAGGTTTGTCGGCAGGTGTTGATACGGTTGTATATGCTGTCGTTTATTTAACTGATACTACATTGGTAAAATATGTAGTGAATATTAAGTCATTGGCAGATACAGGTATCATTACCGGTGTCACGAACGTTTGCGTCGGTGCTGCAATTACATTGGCTGACACAGCAATCAGCGGTACATGGAGTAGCAGTAATACGCTTCTTGCAACCGTTGATACAGCCGGCAGGGTAGTGGGTTTAGCTCCGGGAAATGTGGTCATAAATTATACAGTTGCTTCGCTCAGTTGTGGCTCATTATCTGCAGCTCATTCAGTAACAATTAATGCGCTTCCGGATGCAGGTACAATCAGTGGTGCGAATGGTACTTGTGTGGGGTCATCAATATCTCTTACTGCATCAACAGCAGGAGGTACATGGTACAACACAAACCTTCTTAATGTCTTGGCGACACCATCAGGTGTTAATAATTTGATTTCAGGGCTCAATGTGGGAACTGATACCATTTTGTATGTAGTGACAACTCCATTATGTGGTGAAGACACTGCGGTAAAACCAATCGGTATTTTATCTACAGGAGTATCGCTGCCAATATTTGGAGATACAATTACTTGTGTACATGATACGGTACAGTTATCAAACGGTGCAAACGGTGGGCTATGGACAAGTTCTGATCTCGCCGTTGCCTCAGTTGATGGTGTAACAGGTAAAGTAATTGCACTGGGAGCAGGAACTACAACTATCTTATACTCTGTTTCTTATACATGTGGTCTGGTAGATACGTTTATCCATTTTACTGTTAATCCGTCGCCTGATGCCGGCGTAATTTCCGGTGCTACTTATATGTGTTTAGGTAGCCAAACAACATTGACCGTAACAGGTGCCAATTTAGTAGGCTCGTGGAGCACTAGTAATAGTGCTGTTGCAACAATAATCTCTTCATCTGGTATCGCTACAGGTGTTGGTTTGGGAACGGATACTTTATTTTATACGGTAAGTAATAGTTGTGGTACCGCAACATCTTTTATTCTTGATACAGTTCGCGCATTCCCGCCAATAGACTCTATTACCGGCGCGCATTCAATTTGTCCGGCTACTACATTATCATTGTCATCTACAGGTGGCGGGGTAGTGGGTACGTGGGCAAGCAGTGACAACACAATAGTTACTGTTGCTGCCGGTGTAGTAACTGGTGTAAATTCAGGAACAGCAATCATTTCTTATTCAGTATCAACTGCTTGTGGTGTTATGACCGATACTGCTGCAATATTGGTCTATCCACATCCTTCTTTGTCATCATTGTCTGATCAGGCAGTATGTAATGGAGGAACAAATGTTACTATATTTAACGGCACTGTTGCAGGTTCTACATTTTCTTGGACGAATAACAATACTACAATAGGTTTGGGTGCGTCAGGAACAGGTGATACAATTATTTTTGTGGGTACTAACACTACTGACTCTGTAGTATCTGCTAGTGTTATTGTTGTCCCTTCGGCTAATGGCTGTATTGGTGCAAATGATACATTTACTATTTCTGTAGAGCCTACACCTATGTTGTCTGGTACATTGAGTATGGTTCCAATCTGTGATAGCACAGTATTCAATTACGTGCCTGCCAGCTCAACTGCTGCAGTTACTTATTTATGGAGACGTGCAGCAGTTACAGGTATAGCAAATCTTGCGGCTAATGGGACTGACAGTACCAATGAAGTATTAGTTAACACAACTAATTTACCCATTGTTGTTACTTACGTATATACGCTAACGGTTAATGGTTGTACAAATACTCAAAATGTAACAGTTACAGTAAATCCTAAGCCAAAATTGACATCTTCATTAACTCCTGCCGATCTGTGTAGTGATCGTTTATTCAGTTATTCACCTGCAGGTAATATCATTGGTGCTACGTTCTCTTGGCATAGGCCTTCGGTAGCAGGTATTAATAATTTGCCGGCAAGTGGTACAGATAATCCAAATGAAATATTATACAACACAACAACAGCTTTTGTAAATGTTCCATACTCATTTACAACTACTGCTTATGGTTGTAGTAATACAGAAATTGTAACCGTTAAGGTGCAACCTAAACCGATTTTGAATGGGGTAACTCGCGATACACTTTGTAGTGGAACTCCATTTAATTTTACGGGTACGGTTAATGTGCCTTCAACAACTATTTCATGGACAAGAGCTGCAGTAACAGGTATTACTCCGGCTACAGGCACAGGTAGTAATATTATAAGAGATACTTTAAATAATAGCACATTTACCAGACTCAACGCTATATATGTGTTCGTTTTATCTGCAAATGGTTGTACTTACAACCAGAACGTGGTGTTAACTGTTGATCCTCTGGCAGCACCTGCTCCGGTAATCACAACGCACTCACCAAGTGCGCTTTGCTCAAATACGCAATATCAAAACTTCGGAACTGCATTTGCTCCTGCTGATACTGCAGTTCAATATGTTTGGACGGCAACAAATGCTACTGTATTTGCAACAGGTAGCAGTGATCAATACAGCCTTGTTAATTTCCCTGATCCCGGAAATGCTGTAATCAGAGTGACTGCTAATGTAAAAGGTATCAATTGTTTTATGAATGATTCTTTTGCGGTAAATGTCAGCAGTGCCGTATCTGACAGACCATCTGTATTGTATTTCAATCATAATCAGTTTGTATGTTTGCCTAGCGATGAGGACACTTATCAGTGGGGATATGATGATGCACAATTAGATTCTACAATTATTACGGGAGAGGTAAATCAGGATTATATTAACCCATCTCCGGATTTCAGTAAGTATTATTGGGTGATAACAACCCGTAATGGCTGCATGCAAAAGACTTATTATACCGCTCCTGTCGGCGTACAAGATGTAAATGGTATAGTAGTAGCAATGAATATTTATCCTAACCCTGCAGACCAGCAAGTAACGGTAGATGTTAGTGGCATAAATACAACAGGTATGGAACTCGAAATTTATAATGTGATCGGCCAAAAGGTTGCTATTGCTGCTTTAAATAATAATAAAGCGGTGATTAACGTTGCGGATTTGGCTTCGGGTGCTTACGTTGTAGGTTGCTACAACAAGGGTATTAAAATGGCAACAGCTAGATTTATTAAGAATTAAGTGAGGTATTAAAAAGCTAAAATGAAAAAAATATTATTTCTGTTACTGGGTACACAATTGGCATTTTCAGCAGGTGCGCAGGTAGCTGCCAGTCATGCCGACAGTCTTTTGTCAAGATGGTGCCTTGATGTTAATGTAAAGGGTGGATTACTCAGTCAGAACTTTACGACAATCAATTCGCTTGGTAATTATCCCAATGCAGTAAGTAGTAATACAGGGGATCTTAAATTCAAAAACGGAAAGGCTCTGGGCGGAGATATTCAACTCGGTTATTTTTTTGGTCATAAACGCCATTTTGGTGTGGGTGTTGGGTTTAACTATACTTACCAAACCGGTGATGTAACATTGAATAATTATCATGTAGAGTTTCAGTCTACTGATTTTCAGAATAATATTTTCAGACAGCTGATTACGGCAAATTACCTTACTGAGAACCAAATAATGACCAATATGAATATTCCATTGGTCTTAAAATACAAGAATCGATTCTCTAAACACTGGGGCTTTACCGCAGATGCGGGTGCATTGATTAATGTACAAATGAGTAATAGTTATAAGACCGATGCTTCCTTTAATTATGAAGCTGTATATAAGTTTGTTGATATTGCGCACACAATCACAGCCTACGATAATGCTCCTGTGGCTAGCACTAATGATTACTTTATTACAAAGAGTAATTTTTATAAAGATAACTCCGGTGGTAATGTTCAGGCATATTTTGATGGTTTGCATACTACAGGTTATAATGTTGGCGTCAATGTGAAGCCAACAGCAAACTCAGGTAAGGTGAATTATACAACAGGCTCAATAGGGCTTATATTAAAGCCATCTGTTAATTTCTTTTTGTCCGATAAAATAGCACTCGATTTAGGGCTTTATTATTCTTATCAGTCGTTTAAAAATAATGCAGTTAGTAACTACCAGCTTACCAATAAGGTAGGTGACTATTCATCTGTACTCAATAGTGTTTCAAAGACAAATGCGCAGTCTTATGGTGTTAATTTAGGTGTCCGTTTCTTTTTGTGTAATCCTAAAGACAGAGACCACGATGGTGTACCTGATAAGAAAGATCTTTGCCCTGATGATTCAGGCTCTATACTGCTGCAAGGCTGTCCTGATACTGATGGTGATGGTATATTGGATAAAAATGACTCGTGCCCTAAGGTTAAAGGTATTGCTAAGTTCTTTGGTTGCCCGGATACTGATGGCGATGGCATTCAGGATAAGGAAGACGAGTGTCCTTTAATTGCAGGTCTCATTCAGTTCCATGGTTGTCCGGATACTGATGGTGATGGTATACCTGATAAGGATGACGAATGTCCTACAGTCAAAGGCTTTGCACAGTTCCATGGTTGCCCTGATACTGATGGAGATGGTATACCTGATCATGAAGATAAATGCCCTGATGTGTTTGGTGTATTTGCAAATCATGGTTGCCCTGAGATAAAGGTAGATACCAATATCTCTACACCTATTTTGTTTGATGTAAACCAGACCACAATAAAAGAATCTTCGCTACCGATATTGATTAAAGCAGCACAAGACTTAAAAGCTGGTAAACTCATCTCTATCAGAGTTGATGGTTATACCGATAATACAGGTCCTCTGCCATATAATAACGCACTTTCTGTTAAGCGTGCTGCAGCAGTGAAGGCTTACTTAATAAGCTTAGGCGTACCGGCAAAGAAGATAGTAATTGTAGGTAATGGTCCTAAGATGCCAATTGATACAAACGATACACCTGAAGGTCGTGCAAAGAACAGAAGAGCTGTTATGGATCCTAAAGGAAAATAAATTTTGAAATAATACACACAGGCTGTCATAAATTGGCAGCCTGTTTTGTTTTAGGCTAACAACGACGAACCAATCCACGCTAAGTTTGTTTTAAATTTTGTCCCAAGGATATCATAGAATTAGATACTCTAAAGTATATTATCTAAATTGGCGTCGTATAATC
Organism: Chitinophagaceae bacterium; assembly: GCA_947454715.1. Taxonomy (GTDB): domain Bacteria; phylum Bacteroidota; class Bacteroidia; order Chitinophagales; family Chitinophagaceae; genus Flavipsychrobacter. The sequence goes on along the minus strand of CANGMZ010000061.1, from coordinate 8,816 downwards.
GTTTTCAGACTAACCCACTATAATTAACAAAAATGGAATTTACAGCACAGCAGATTGCAGGTGTACTCAATGGGCACATAGAAGGTGATGCCGAAATTAAAATATCCAAATTGTCAAAAATTGAACAAGGTGAGCCCGGCTCTATCTCTTTTTTGGCAAATCCTTTATACACCCAGTATATCTATACAACAACTGCTTCAATTGTGATTGTAGCAAAAGACCTTGTATTGACGGCACCTGTTACTGCAACGCTTATAAGAGTTGACAATCCAGGTAGTGCTTTTGCAATGCTTTTGGAAATGTACAATCAGGTAAAGCTCAACAAATCAGGCATTTCCAAACAAGCTTATATTTCAGAGCAGGCCACTGTGGGTACAAATATTTATGCAGGTGAGTTTGCTGTTATTAGCGATGGTGCTAAGATTGGTAATAATGTAAAAATCTATCCTCAGGTATTTATAGGTGAAAACGTAATTATTGGTGACAATACTACACTCTTTGCCGGGGTGAAAATTTATTCAGATTGTACGGTAGGTAAAGATTGCATCATCCACTCAGGAACTGTAATCGGTAGCGATGGTTTCCGTTTCGACCCGCAAAGTGAAGGAAACAAGAAGATTCCTCAGATTGGAAATGTAGTGATAGAAGACGATGTGGAAATTGGTGCAAACTGTGCAATTGACAGGGCTACACTTGGATCTACTATCCTCCGTAAAGGTGTGAAATTTGATAACCTGATTCACATTGCGCACAATGTAGAAGTAGGGGAGAACTGTTATTTCGCAGCATGTACTGTCGTTGCAGGTTCTACTAAAATTGGAAAGAACTGCATGTTTAGTGGTCAGGTGGGTATTGTTGGTCATCTCAATATTGCCGATAATACTATTGTAACGGCTCAATCCGGCATATCTAAGAGTATTACACAGCAAGGTACTGTGCAGATGGGTAGTCCTGCATTCGATGCCAATAAATACAGGAAAGCATATATTCATTTCCGCAACTTAGATGCAATTGCTCAACGCGTTACACAGCTCGAAAAAGCAAAGTAGAAACTAAGAAGAAACAAAGTATATTTTATTAGCTGTTGTATGTCATTGTCAATGAATAGTGATATACAGCAGCTTTTTCTTTATTCGGCATTTTTATTTTTTTTAATACCTCTTTCTTTTATTTTCCTACTTTTGTAATACAATGGTTTCCGCTTTCGGGCGGGATTAAAAGGGAATCAGGTGAAACTCCTGGACATTTCCCGATGCTGTAAGCTTCATTTTAGCCTTTTGCTACCTAATGCCACTGTTTCGCAATGTGAAATGGGAAGGCGCAAAAGGTGAAGTAAGTCAGAAGACCTGCCTTTGTATCATTACTTATCGCTGCTTTCGGGACAAAAAGCACAGGTAAGAAGAAGGCTGCATACGTTAATATTTTAGCTTTTCTCTGTATCTGATTTTACCCATTGGCTGCATTTTTAAATTGTCTTAAAAACCAATTGATATATGCGCAGATTTACATTATTCTTATCAGCTTTATTGCTGATCAATTTCGCCGCAAAGGCGCAAACAGTAGCTACCTTCGAGGCACTTACGCTTCCGGGTGCAGATACTGCTTACATTAATTACACTGCTCCGGGCACTGATGTAGGCTTTTTCAATGGCTTAGCTTATTTCCCTTGTTTTTACGATACTTCAAGTGGATACGGATATTGGGGTAATGGTTTTGCTTACTCTAACTCTACAGATTCTGTTACCAGCGGTTTTACAAACCAATATTCCGCTAAAACAGCTATTGGTTATGCTGGTTCAACAAAATATGCAGTTGCTTACGGTACAAATAATTTCATTAGACTCAACAATATAGCAGCAGGTAAGCCGGTAAAAGGGGTATATGTAACGAATAATACCTATGCCTTCAATAGTATGAGAGACGGAGATAGCTATGCTAAAAAGTTTGGTGGTGCTACAGGCAACGATCCTGACTTTTTCCGTTTGCTGGTACGTGGGTATAAAACTGGTGTGCTGCAACCCGACAGTGTGGAATTTTTCTTAGCTGATTATCGTTTTGCTCATAATGACAGCGATTATATAGTTAACACCTGGAAATGGGTAAATCTACTTCCCTTGGGCGGCGTGGATAGTCTTACATTCAGCCTCACATCTTCTGATAATGGTACTTTTGGAATGAACACGCCCGCTTATTTCTGTATAGATAATTTCACAACAGATGAATCTGTAGGGGTGGCGAATGCTCAGACATTGGCCGCAAAAGTATATCCAAATCCTGCTGTTAATAATCTATTCATAGACCTGGTCGATGATAATTGCCAGTCAGTATCAATAATTGATATGTCAGGCAGTGTTATATTTACACAAAGTATTACGTCAAAGCACATTGAAATAAATACATCATCTTTGCCATCAGGTACTTATCTATTGAAATTATCATGTACTGAGAAAAATGCAGCAATGCGTTTTGTTAAGCAATAATAATGAGATATATCTATTACATATTATTCATTTTGGCTTGTTCGGGTTCTGCTGTGGCACAATATGCGCCACAGCAGGGCTTGCCTGGCAGTACTGCAATAGGTGCTTATAGCAGTCTTTTTGTTAGATGGGCAACCGGGTGTACAATTCAAAGAGGGTTACAATGCATTGATTCTCCTGCACTTGGTTATGCATCTTACGGAGATAGTTCTATGGCATTAGGTATGCCAGATCATTCTGTTGTCAGTCTTGGTGACAGTGGAGTAGCAGATCTTACTTTTGCAGGTTTGATCTATAATGGTCCGGGGCCTGATTTCGCTGTTTTTGAGAATGGCTTCGTCAATCCTGCAAATGATTCGCAGGCATTCCTCGAACTTGCTTTTGTAGAGGTTAGCTCAGATGGTATTAACTATGTTCGCTTTCCGGCACAATCATTGACACAGACTACGAATCAGATTGCCGGGACGGGTGAGTATATGTATGCTAATCTGCTCAATAATCTGGCTGGAAAATATGGTTCTAGTCACGGAACACCATTTGATTTACAAGAGCTTGCAGGAACTTCCGGACTCGATGTGAATAGCATTACTCATGTTCGCCTTGTTGATGTTATTGGTGATATTCATAATCATTCGTCTCACGATAGTTCAGGGCGTATTATTAATGATCCGTATCCAACTAATTTCCCTACAAGTGGCTTTGATTTAGATGCAGTTGGGGTGATCAATCATATCAGCCTTGCCGGTATAAAATCACTATCAAATAGTATTACTCTCAACACATACCCTAATCCTGTTTCTTCAATTTTGCACATCGATTTAACCGGGGAAGTTGTTGGTATATCAGCTTATATTACTTCTGTTACCGGTGCTATAGTGGAGCAGTTACCATCGTTAAATGTTCATAATGAGTTGAATATAGAACAATATCCTTCAGGAATGTACTACTTAACGGTGCTTGATGCAAACGGAATCAAATGGGTAGAGAAAATTATAAAGTACTGATTATACTTTCTATTTGGTTGTTGTCTGCCTGCGTAAAAGATAAGCCACCAACAAGAAATAGTATTGTTCCTTCCAATAAATCGGGAGTATACATTGTTTGTGAAGGTCAATTTACTGCCGGTAATGCATCTTTATATTTATATAAGCCTGTATCAGATAGTGTTTTTGGTGATTTGTTTCTGAGTGCAAATGGTAGCCAGTTAGGTGATGTTTTCCAAAGTATTACTGCTATCAACAACAAATTATTCTTACTGGTTAATAATTCAGATAAGGTCATTGCGGTCAATGCCTCAGATCTGAAAACAACAGGTACTATTAATATTCCGTCTCCTCGTTATATGCTATCTGTTGGTGTCGGTAAAGCATATATATCATCACTGTACCACAATAAAATATATGTAGTAAATACGGAGATATTATCAATTACAGATTCTATTTCTTTACCCGCTACTAACACTGAAGGTATTTGTCAGTATGGAACTGATGTATACATCGCCTGCTGGGATACTGCATCTCATTATATTTATAAAGTCAATCCATCTACTGATCAGGTTACACAATCAATCAATGTTGCAGGTTATGCACCGCACAATATTTTAGTAGATAAGGAGCAAATGCTTTGGGTGCTATCCGGTAATCAGGCAAAAAATCGACAGTCATTTTGGACTCGAATAGATCCGTCTACCGGCAGCATTTTGGCTACTTATGTCTTCCCTATTGCAGCAGAGCCAATAAAACCTGTATTCAATGCTACTCGCGATACATTATACTTTATAGAAGCTAATTATTATGGAGGTACTACCGACAATGGTATTTACCGAATGGATATTCATGCAGCTTCACTACCCGCACAACCCTTTGTTGGTGTGCAGCAATACCAATATTTTTGGGCATTGGGTATTGACCCTGCAACAGGTTATATCTTTGTTGGTGACCCTAAAGGGTTTAATCAGAAAGGTGTTGTCTCTGTTTATAAACCTGATGGCACAGTTGTTAAAAACTTTTCGACCGGAGTAGGGCCAGGGCAGTTCTATTTCTCAGAATAGATACAATTATATTTTGTACCGCAATCCAAAGTTTATTGGGAATGCAAATAGGTTGTATTGTATGTTCCCTGTTTTTAAGGAAATATAATCGAAACTAAATGTCCCATTGATACCTACTTTATTAGATAAGTAAAATGTATTCCCCATTTGCAATCCTGCAGTGTATCCCAACCCGTATGTAGCAGTTGAGGGTAGTGTGTTTGCCGGCTCTTTCATGCCCGGAACACATTTTGCAAACAACATACCTGCACTTACACCTATGTATGGCTCCATTCTTCCGGCAGCCAGCATTCTGTTTGCCAATAACTTTACCGGAATTGCAGGTTGGGCAATATTGATTGTTGTTTTTTGACTTTCATTGGTCAGTGGGGTGGTTCCGGACAGGTATTGATAGGATAATGGTAGCACATCAATAGCTACGCCTGCAGACCAGTTACTATTACGATACATAAGTTTTAAAGAACCTGCAAAGCCACTCCCTAAATAACAACCTCTTACCGCAGTTGGTTTCTTGCCGTTTATCTGAGGAACAGTATTGATAACTGCTCCACCATTCATGGCTATTTCCCACTCTTGTGCAAAAGTGATACTGGATATAAAGCAGGACAACATCATTATTGCGAGTGTTCTCATTAATAAGGATATAAAGACACAAAATAGTTCCGGAAATAAAAAACGGTTAAATCAGTAGTAAGCTGCTTTAACCGTTTTAATATTATTCAGATGATAATTACTTTTTGATAACGATCTTCAGTTGTTTTTCTTCGATATCTGATTGTATTCTTAACAGATACATTCCATCTGCAAGTTGCCCCTTCAGAGATAATTGTTCATTTACCTTGCCATTTTGTATCATAATGTTTTTACGATACACTACACTTCCTTTCAGGTCACGAACTTCTATCAAAACTTCATTATTATTTTTAGTAGCTACAGAGCCTGTCAGGGTAAAGTCTCCTGATGTTGGATTTGGAAACACATTTACATTTGTTCCCCCAACATTTATACCATTAACATCAAGGAATGAAGCATAGATAATAACTGCATTACTTGTATCTCTTCTAGGTATTGCGCATACTATGCTGCTGTTCACTACACATCTTACTGTATCATTCTCATACACGTGGCGTGCATAAGAAGAGTTGGTAGCACCTGGTACCGCTACTTTGTTTACATACCATTGATAAGTTGGTGTTGCGCCCACATAAGTAGCTTCGCAGAAGAAAGTAACAATAGCACCAAGGAAGGCTACTGTGTCATTTGGTGTATAAGTGATTAATGCAGTTGGTACAAGAGTAGGGTAAATTACAAACGAAGATGAAGAAGTTGCGGTGTCAGGTGTGTGGCAAACAATGCTACTAACCATCTGAACGCCAATTGTATCTGCAGCAGTAGGAGAGTAGATAAATGTATTACCTGTGCCAACTATTGCTCCACCTTTTATCCATTGGTAATAAGGTGCAGTACCTCCGTTAATTGCGGTTGCAGTAAATGTAATTGGTGTACCTGAACAGGCGGTATCAGGTAAATGTGTAACCAATACACCCGCAGGTACATTAGCTGTAATCTGCATTCTTATGGTATCAGAATAAGCTGTTGTTGGTAGTGCGCAAGCAAAACTACTTGTCAACCTTGCAGTAATATAATCACCATTGTTTAATGTTGAGCTGGTGTATGTACTGCTTGTAGATCCAACTATTATGCCATTTTTACGCCATAGATAAGTTGGTGTTGTTCCGCCATTTACTGCTGTAGCATTAAATGTTACCAGAGTTCCTGCACATACACTGCTATCATTAGCAGTAATAGATATACTTGGTGCCAGATATGGGCTAGCAATAACATGAATGCTATCACTTGTTGAGCACATATAACCATTTGTCGCAGTTACATAATAATGACCTGCTGTGTCTGCTGTAATTGCTTGTGTTGTAACACCTGTATTCCATGAGAATGTGCTACCAGGGTTACCAGCGTCTAGTGTTATTGGATGTCCGGCACAGATATATGCAACAGTATCAAGTCCAATTATTGGACTTGGATAAAGCAAAACTGAGAAAGTACTTGAAGATGTGCAACCATTAATATCAGTAACAACAAGGTTGTAAATACCGTCGTTAGCCGCCGTTGCTGCATTGATATTCGGGTTCTGAGCAGTAGATGTAAAGCTCATTGGGCCCGTCCATGCAAAATTGTATGCTGCAGTACCTCCGGTAACATCACAATACAATGTTAGTGTGTTACCCGGGCAAAAAGGTGCGTTAGATAATGTGGCTAATGTAAGTGGCATGGGCTGAGACACAACAACTGTTGTTGTGTTGGTACAACCACCTGTAGCTGTTACCAAAACTGTATATGAACCTGAATCTAAACCTGAAATGTTTTGAGATGTAGAAGTGAAGCCATTTGAGCTGGTCCATGAATAGGTATAAGGAGGCGTTGCAGTTCCTGTTACACTTAGTGCAACAGTACCATTATGAGCGCCATGACAAGTAATGTCCGTAGGGGTCGCTGAAAGGGTTGGTGAAACACAGGTACTGTATACTTTTGCACCGGCACTGAAATTCAGGCATAAAGCAGCAATAAACAAGGTTACAGTAAGTAAAGCTATGCGTCCTTTCGTATAAATTATTTTCATAATTAAATAAAGTGAATTCAGTACAAATATAAATAAGAATAAGCCTAAAGCAAATAAAAATATGGAGTATGTAATAATAAGTATAATTCTGCCACTTATTTGCCATTTTTAATGCTACTGGCGGGCCGTGTTTTTAATTGATAGTTATTTATTTTCTTACGCATCTGATTCTTTTGGAAGTTTAAATCTATTCTTTTTTGTGTGTGCTATATACTTATACCATATTTTAGCTGAACTTTGTCGGGAGTTAATTATTATGATATTTTCATCGAAATTGATAGAGGATGCGGTGCAGGAGTTTTCACGTCTGCCCGGTATAGGTAAAAAAACAGCACTGCGTATGGTGTTGCAATTGTTGAAAATGGATGAAACCGAGGTCGATGAATTCACCGGTGCTATTTCTCGCATGCGCCATGGTATCAGATTTTGTAAGGAGTGCCACAATGTTGCGGATAGTGATGTTTGTGTAATATGTGTAAATCCCGGAAGAAATCGTAATCAGGTATGTGTGGTAGAAAATATCCGCGACGTTATTGCTATTGAGAGCACACAGCAATTCAGTGGTTTATATCATGTATTGGGCGGAATCCTATCTCCACTTGATGGGATAGGCCCGGAACAACTGAATTTAGCTACGCTACACGATAGGGTGCAAAAGAATGAAGTCTCCGAATTAATAATGGCGCTTAGCCCAACTATAGAAGGCGATACTACTGTATATTATATTGCACGTCAACTTAAAGACCTGCCGGTGACTATAACAACCATTGCTCGTGGTATCGCTTTTGGTGGCGAACTAGAGTATGCAGATGAAATGACACTGGCACGTTCTATTGCCAAAAGGTTACCTATAGATAATTACGTAAGTGTGAAGTAGCTGAGCAGAAGGAGCATTAAAATTTCTGTATCATTTTAAAACAAGTGTTGTTCACATTTCGGGAAGGTGCCGCTTAATTTATTAATATCCTAAATTTGAACCGGAAACATAGAATATGAAAAAAATACTATTGTTTATTGTAGCCTTACTAACTATATGTCAGGCAGTTTTTGCAAAGGAGATGACAAAAGACCAAATGTTCAATCGGTATAAAGAAGAGTTTATACAGAATATGTGGCGGGTTTATCCTGCTTGGGCAAGTAGTGTAGGATATCATAAATATGATAGTGCATTGATTGTCCCTGATGAATCCTCGAGACACAAGGAACTTGATTTTTGTAATATGCATTTAGCAGCATTGCGTAAGTTCGACTTAGCGACACTTAGTGATGCTAATAAAATAGATTATTATCTTATACAAAACCAACTGAATTATACCATATTTAATATACAGGAGCTCAGACAGTATGAGTGGGATCCGTCTATATATAATGTATCGGGCAGTTTTGCAGATATGTTGGGTAATAATTATGAGCCATTGAATAAGAGGCTGCATAACATATATGTAAAGCTGGCTAATGTTCCTGCATATTATGCTGCCGCCAGAGCTAACATTCAAAGACCAACTGCAGAGCATACTCAATTGGCAATAGAACAAAACGAAGGTGGAATGTCTGTTTTCAAAAAGGACCTTCGTGAGGCTATGGCTAAAAGCAATATGACTCCTCAGGAAAAACAAAAGATGAATGAGCGCATGTCTGCAGCCTTGGT
>CANGMZ010000060.1 GCA_947454715.1 Chitinophagaceae bacterium | reverse complement strand
TCATACGCTCTTTATTTGAGTGTGACTATAAAAATATTTGTAGTTGTGCCAATATTTCTCCCTTGCTGGTCATTACTTGCTTAGTAATGCTGCTGTACAAATCTCTGTTGCTGTACTGCAATGTTATTTTGGCATTATGGCCATCTAACAACAAATTAGCACCTGCATCCCAATAGCTGCCGGGAGCATTCAATGCATCAAGATTCTTGTATGTATATGCTGCAAACGGCTGTAAACGGAACTTCTTAGAAATCCCTCTTGGCAATAAGAACCCTGCCTGAGTATACCAGATACTTCCTGTCCCTGTTAAAACGCGGCTGTTGCCATACCCTTCAAGTGCAGTTGTTCCTTTGAATAGATCATCCTTTGCGCCGTTGTTCATAGTGCCACTGTAACGGATGTAATTTTTGCCAAAGTCATTCTTATAAAAAACACTGTATACAGTTACTGCCATATTGTGCTTCTTCGACCCAACAGGCAAGTCTGCAAATACATCAGCAGAAAGAATACCTATATTTTGTTTGCTCGTTATGCTATCCTTAGACTCTACTTTTACACCATCTTTATTACTGTAGAATCCGGCACCTATATTGAACACCTTTTTTGTACCTAAGTATGAACCCACTCTGTAAGCTAGTGTATTGGCTTCCTGATCAAAAAACTGATAGTCGAAATAACCTGAGAACCCTGCCTTACTATTCCCGTTATTATCAACTGCTGCACCTCCGGGTGTTGGTGTAAGGTTAGTAGCATAAGGCTTATTCACATTTAGTGTATAGCCTATTTTTCCTAACCGACCCTTTGCATATACACCCATTTGCATACCAAACTGATCAGAGTTTTCAATGAGTGGCCAGTTAAATATAGGCGCATCAATTGTTAAGAAGTTAAGCGTACTTGCAGAAGACATTCTGGAGATACCATTCCAATAATGTAAACCACCTCCTATATAAAGGTTGTATTTGTGTACTTTCTTAGTTATTGCATCCACAGCTGGTATCACAGCATATTCATTATATGCCTCATGTACAAATAGCTGAGGTTTCTTACCCAAACCATACGCCCCAGTTCCAGTTGTTCCAGAACCACCTCCGGTATTAAAAGTGACATTGTTGATACCTATATGAAGCAGTATCAGATACCTTGAACTCAACTGCGCATAGGCCAACATTCGTACTCTGCGTAGTCCCAGATCTGTACTACTGCTGCTAGATTCTCCTGCAACAGAAGAACCGGGATTATTATCTATGCTTCTTGCCCATACCTGATTCCAAAACATGAACCTGAGATATTTAGGCGATTCAGGGTTAAACGATATCTTCAACCCCGATCCATATTCATTTCCGGAAGCCGCTGCTACCGGAGCTGTTACAGTAGGTTGTACTTGTGTTTGTGCGTAACTGCTATGTGCCATTGAAAGCACCAGTAATGAAGCGGCAAATCGTGTGATAACTTTCATCGTAGTTTGTTTTTAAAAAGTGTGAACGATCATTATTCGTTATCAAATTTTGCCTTTATTCAACTACTAAAGAATTCCCATGTATAGTAGTGTTAATAAGTATAGTTTTCTATTTATTTTCTTTTAAATCTCTCCCATTTAATCACCATAAACTTATCTCCAAGCTCTGTAATTAAGCATCCGGAACTTTTCATAGCATCTTTCTCTTTGAAAAAATCAAGCAACTCTGCATGGGTCAACACCTTGTATGTTGGATGATAATCCAGATTTTCAGGTGCTTTGATATTGTACTTTCTCACCCAGTTCATCACAGACACATGGCTCACACCCAATATGCGCTCTATCTCTCGAAGTGTAACACCTTCTATATAAAGCTGCAACGCTTTAATCACATAATATGGGTCTATACTCTTACCTTCTTTCATTACTGTAAAGTGGTAACTACAGTCCAGACATTTGTATCGCTGTTTCCCTTTAGCCATACCACTTTTTACTATATGCTGCGACTTACATTTAGGACAAAAAGTATCTTTCATACTTAAAGATAATCAGCAGCCTATACCAATTGAGCATAAGTATACCAAATTACCAAAGATTATATTAGGAAAAGCGTATTATTTTATAACTATGTACTCTGAAATAATCTTTCGTAACTAATAAAATTGAAAATATAATGTCTTATCCGTTTCAGATAAAATCGATTGAGCAGTATCATGCAGCCTACAAAAAGAGTGTAGCAGACCCTGAAGGTTTTTGGGGAGAAGTGGCAGGTTCCTTTTACTGGCGCAAACGCTGGGATAAAGTGCTGGACTGGAATTTCAAGGATCCGGACATCAAATGGTTCAGTGGCGGTAAATTAAATATCACTGAAAATTGTTTAGACAGACACCTCGGTACTTTAGGTAATAAACCGGCAATTATATGGGAGTCAAATGACCCCGATGAACATCATCGGGTACTTACTTACCGCGACCTTTATCAGAAGGTAGTGCAGTTTGCCAATGTGCTTAAAAACAACGGCGTGAAGAAAGGAGACCGTGTATGTATATATATGGGCATGGTGCCGGAATTGGCCATAGCAGTACTGGCAACGGCTCGTATAGGTGCAGTTCACTCTGTTATCTTCGGGGGCTTTAGTGCTCAGAGTATAGCAGACAGACTGCAAGATGCTCAGTCAGAGTTCATTGTAACCTGCGATGGCGCATACAGAGGCAACAAAGATATCCCCCTGAAAAGCGTTATTGACGATGCATTGGTGCAATGCAGATTTGTAAAGAAGGTTGTTGTACTTACACGCACACGCATACCGGTGAGCATGATAAAAGGTCGCGATCTTTGGTGGGAAGATGAGATTAAGAAAGTAGAAACAATGGGCAACCCTGATTGTCCGGCAGAAGAAATGAATGCTGAAGATCCTTTGTTCATATTATACACATCAGGCTCTACAGGCAAGCCCAAAGGCGTAGTGCACACTTGCGGCGGTTACATGGTTTATACAACATATTCATTTGTCAATGTGTTTCAATACAACCCGGGAGATATTCACTTTTGCACTGCAGACATAGGCTGGATAACGGGTCACAGCTATATTGTTTATGGCCCACTATGTGCCGGAGCTACTTCTGTTTTGTTTGAAGGCGTTCCTACATGGCCCGATGCCGGTCGATTCTGGGATATTGTTGATAAATACAAAGTTAACGTACTCTACACAGCACCTACGGCTATTCGCAGCCTTATGAGCTACGGCCTCGGACCGGTTCATAGCCACGACCTCAGCAGCCTTAAAGTATTGGGTTCTGTTGGTGAACCTATTAATGAGGAGGCATGGCATTGGTATGATGAAAATATAGGTAAGGGTAAATGCCCTATTGTTGATACATGGTGGCAAACAGAAACAGGTGGCATATTGATTTCTAACCTTGCAGGTGTAACCCCATCAAAAGCATCTTATGCCACATGGCCATTACCGGGCATACAACCTGTGTTGGTCGATGAGAGTGGCAATGAGCTGGAAGGAAATGGGGTAAGCGGTAATCTGTGTATCAAATTCCCATGGCCTTCTATTATCCGCACTACATATAACGATCACGAACGCTGCCGCACTAATTATTTTGCTACTTACCCGGGAATGTACTTTACCGGAGACGGATGCCTCAGAGACGAAAGTGGATACTATCGCATCACAGGCAGAGTAGATGATGTACTCAATGTAAGCGGTCACAGAATTGGTACTGCTGAAGTAGAAAATGCAATTAACATGCATGCAGGAGTAATAGAAAGTGCAGTAGTGGGTTATCCGCACGACATAAAGGGCCAAGGCATCTATGTCTACGTGATATATGGCAACACCCATGGCGATGAGAATCTTACTCGTCAAGACATTGCGCAAACTGTATCTCGCATAATAGGCCCAATAGCCAGACCCGATAAAATACAGTTCGTAAGCGGACTACCAAAAACGCGCAGTGGCAAGATTATGCGCAGAATATTACGTAAAATAGCCGAAGGTGAAATTGACAATATTGGTGATACATCTGCTTTGTTAGACCCTTCAGTGGTTGAGGAAATAAAAAAAGGACGATTATAATTGTATTTAGTGAAACTCAAAATCCCTGACATCAAAAATGTTGGGGATTTTTGAGTTATAGTAGTCTGTACAGTCAAAGTAATTTAAACATATTAGTTAGTGAAGACTACTGCACTAATATCAGCAGTTATTTTCTTTAACGCCTCGCTTCCTGATTTATGTTCTTTTTATATCGCCTGAGATTCCCTAATTTGTAGTGATTATATATACATTTCCATGTTGTTGCCATAGCTACAACAAAACTGCATCCTTATGTCGGCTAATACTTTCAATATACCCGGATTAAACAAAGAACAGGTTAACACAGCAAGAATAAAATACGGACAAAATAAGCTCAATTACAAAAAAGAAAATGGCTTTGTAACTGCTGTTAAAGGCCTAGCAAAAGAGCCAATGGTCATCTTACTGCTTATTACTGCATCAATATACTTTATTAGCGGCGATACCGGAGATGGTATATTCCTTAGCTGCTCTATTGTGTTGGTCGCCGGCATATCGCTCTATCAGGATTCTCGCAGCCGCAATGCACTTGAAAAACTCAAAAGCTTTACACACCCACTATCTAAGGTAATCAGAAACAATGAAGTAATAGAAGTAAATACAGATGAACTGGTTGTAGGTGACAGCCTTATGATTGAAGAAGGCACCTCCATATCTGCTGACGGCATCATCGTTCACTCAAATGACTTCTCTGTAAATGAATCTATACTAACCGGCGAGTCATTGGCAGTATATAAAGACAGTACTAAAGAAGATAATCTTGTATACCAGGGTACAAATGTAGCCAGTGGCCTTGCAATAGTTACAATTACTGCTATTGGTAATGCTACAAGTCTGGGCAAAATAGGACAGAGCCTGGAGAACATAAAAGAAGAAAAAACACCGCTTGAACTCCAGATCAACAATTTTGTAAAAAAGATGGTTTTGATCGGAGCTGTCGTTTTCCTTATTGTTTGGGGCATTAATTACATACACTCCGGCAATATCCTAAACAGCTTACTGAAGGCGCTCACACTTGCTATGAGCATACTGCCGGAGGAGATACCGGTAGCATTTACCACTTTTATGGCTTTAGGTGCATGGCGGCTCATGAAAATGGGCATTGTGGTGAAGCAAATGAAAACAGTGGAAACACTTGGCAGCGCTACCGTTATTTGCACTGACAAAACAGGAACCATAACAGAAAACAAAATGAGTTTAGCCAAACTCTTTCTGCTTTCCTCAAATAAAATTTCAGACCCTACAGGCACATTAAACGAAGAAGAAAAAGAACTCATCAGCTTAGCAATGTGGTCGAGCGAGCCTATCCCTTTTGACCCAATGGAAGTGGCACTGCACAATGCATATACTGAACTACCCGACGAAGATCTTCGATCGCACTACAAAATGGTGCACGAATACCCGTTGGGAGGCAAACCACCAATGATGACGCACCTTTACGAAAACGAACAGAAAGATCGTATCATAGCTGCCAAAGGTGCGCCTGAAGCATTGATAAAACTATCTGACCTTTCTCAAGATGAACAAAAAATAATAAATGAAGCCATTAATAAGCTGGCTAATGAAGGCTATCGCCTGCTTGCTGTAGGCGAGACAAAGTATGCTGGTTATGACTTCCCCGCTAGCCAGGAAGAGTTCAAATTCGCATTCAAAGGAATTGTAGCATTCTATGACCCGCCAAAGAGGAATATAACCGCGGTACTCAATTCATTTTACAATGCAGGCATTACAGTAAAAATAATTACCGGCGACAATGCGGCCACTACAAATGCCATTGCCCGCCAAATAGGCTTTAGGGGAGCAGAAAAGAGCATTACAGGTGACGAACTCATGTTACTCAATGATGCTGATTTACAAACTTGTGTACGCAACACGAACGTATTCACCAGAATGTTCCCTGATGCAAAACTAAAAATAATCAATGCACTCAAAGCCGGAGATGAAATTGTTTCCATGACCGGAGATGGCGTTAATGACGGTCCTGCACTCAAAGCAGCCCACATTGGTATTGCTATGGGAAAGAAAGGAACAGAGATTGCCAAACAAGCCGCATCACTTATACTTCTGGAAGACGATCTGTCTAAAATGGTTGATGCAGTAGCTATTGGCAGAAAGATCTACACTAATCTAAAAAAGGCAATACAGTACATCATCTCCATTCACATACCCATCATTCTTACCGTATTTGTTCCATTGGCTTTAGGCTGGGTATATCCAAATCTCTTCTCTCCGGTGCATATTATATTTCTGGAGCTGATTATGGGGCCAACATGTTCTATCATTTATGAAAATGAACCTATTGAGAAGAATACAATGAATAAACACCCCCGACCTTTTACCAGCACATTCTTCAACTGGAAAGAGCTCAGCACCAGCATCGTTCAAGGTTCGCTCATAGCTGCCGGCACCCTAATTGCCTATCAATATGCAATCCACCAACATTATGATGAAGCACTTACACGTACACTTGTTTTTATTACCCTTATTGCTGCCAATATATTCCTTACTTTAGTAAATAGATCATTTCATTATTCCGTTATCACTACCCTGAAGTATAAAAACAATCTCATTGGACTCATCATTGGTATAACAATATTTATAACCGCACTGCTCGTTTACACGCCACCGCTCAACAAGTTCTTTGGGTTTGAGGTAGTAAACATGCAGCAACTTACAATCAGTAGCGGAATAGGCTTTGTGTCAGTCATCTGGTACGAATTAGTAAAACTTTTCAGAAGAAGTAATGCACATAAATTTGACAAATAAGTATGACATTCATAGACTATCTGACATCGGTTATTCCTGTCTCTGAAAACCTTAATGCCGAACTTAATAAGATTGGCATGACAAAATCAGTTAAAAAAGGTCAATTCATTATTCGCAGCGGTGCTGCCTGCAACAACTTGTATTTTATACAAAAAGGACTATTAAGAGGCTTCTACTTTAACGATGAAAAAGAAATCACAAATTGGTTTGCCAGAGAGGGTGAATTTGCCACCTGTTTCTACGCGTTCATAACCAAAGAACCTTCAGCAGAAAGCATTGAAGTGCTTGAAGATTGTGAACTGATACAAATTCCATACTCGCATTTACAACAACTGTATAACGACTTTCCCGAAACAGAACGCATTGGTCGCATACTCACCGAGAACTACTATGTAAAACTCGAAGGCAGATTAATGAGTCTGCAATTTACAAGTGCGAAGGAGCGCTACGAATTGCTAATGACCAACAACCCGTCTATCATACAACGTGCGCCCTTAGGCTACATTGCTTCATACTTGGGCATTACACAAGAAACGCTAAGCCGTATAAGGGCAAAACTTTAAGATTTGTTAAAGCCCGCTACTATTTGACATAAGTCAAAAATGCCTCTTTGCAGCCCGCCTACTTTTGTTTCAACAATTCAAAAACAGAATTTATGAAACAAGGTCCGTCAAATGCGTTTATTGGTGCCTCATGGGTTGGTCTTTTAGCAGGTGGTACTTCATATTGTATTGGTTTATGGAATGCCTCTATGCAGATGAATGAAAAGGGTTACTACTTTACTATACTCATGTATGGTCTTTTCTCCGCAGTTTCACTGCAAAAAGCAGTTAGAGACCAGCTCGAAGGCATAAAGGTCACAGCTATTTATTATGGTCTTTCCTGGTTTTCAACAACACTTTCTATTTTGCTTTTAGTAGTCGGCTTATGGAATGCTACCCTATTGCGAAGTGAAAAAGGTTTCTATGCTATGTCTTTCTTGTTGTGTCTGTTTGCTGCAGTTGCTGTTCAGAAAAACATACGCGATAGTCAGGCAATCAATGACACAGAGCAATAGAATATATAGGCATTAATGAAATAGCCCCGAAAATTGGGGCTATTTCATTATCCGCGTTTTACAATATGTTCTTAGGAATTACCCTCTTGGTAAATGTCTTGATACGTTTTTTCGCCCCTGCTTCCGAATCCGGGTTATGGGCAACTGTTGTCTCCCACGAATTCTCAGGTTTATATTCCTCCTCCATTCCACGCAATATACCTTCAGCTACTTTCCGGGAATGAACTATAGTGACACATTCGCTATTCAGGTTAGCACTCCTTGGATCCATATTAAATGTGCCTACTACCGCTATAGCACCATCTACCACCATAGACTTGGCATGTAAACCAAAGACTGGTGTATAACTCAGTTTCTGTTGCAGTGCACCGGTCATTATATTATACCGCTCCTTTGCATCTGGCTTGAACTCATATATATGCACACCAGCATCCAGCAACTGCTTTCTCACTTTCTGATATCCGGCAAATGCCGGCAGGTTATCAGTAGATGCCAGACTATTGGTCATAATTCGCACCCTTACTCCTCGTTTTACCGCTGCTTTAAATAGTTGCAAGCCTTCATCTGTTACAATAAGGTATGGCGACTGTATATCTATCGTGCTTCTAGCCGCAGCTATCAAACCTGCCAATTGTGTCGTGGTTTTACCTCCTCCATGCATTCCATCGCCGGTGTTTTTTCCGGGGTCATCGGCAACAAAGTAAACACTATCTGACCATGCCATTTTACCGGACGCGCTAATACTCTTGAACACCTCAGGCAGCTCCCTGATCTTCGCCCTCACCTGTGGCCAAAAATTATCAGGATTACATGCATACTGATGCAATCTTTCAAAACGATTTGAATCAGTAAAGTTCATCCCTTCAACATCTAATACCTTAGTCACAGGCACACTCAATGAGCTATTCCAGAAGGTCTCAAATGAGGAGTGAACATCCCCTACCACCTTACCTAACAGCAGCACATCTCTGTCTCTAAAATTATACTCATGGTCATAGTCAAAATACTCATCCGCAATATTTCGCCCACCTGTTACCACCACTTTCCCATCTACTGTAAATGTCTTATTGTGCATTCGCTGATTGGCGCCCTTAAAGTCTTTTGCAAAATGCGCCACCTTCGCCTCTAAATTCTTACCCAGGTTTACTCCCGGGTTATAAATCTTCACTTCTATATTCTTATGAGAATCTAGCGTCAGTATATCGTGCGGGGTAGCATCAACCATCATGTCATCGATAAGTATACGCACTTTTACGCCCCTGTCTGCTGCTCTTACAATATAATCACATGCTATCAGCCCCACATTGTCTGTCGAAAATATAAAGTACTGTATGTCTATGGTCTTTTCCGCATGCTCACTCAGCCATGCACGCACCATCATTGCGTTGCCACCATCTTCCAACACATAAATTCCTGTCTTATCACGCATACTGTCAGCAAATGGCACCAACTCCTTCTCCAAACCCGATGAGTCTGCTATATGTATCTCAGAACAAAAGTCTTTAGTATAAACAGGTATCTCTTTAGGCTTATTACTGCATGCGGAACAGAGCAGCAAGCCGAACAAATTAACTAATAAAGAATTTCTATACATAGATTTCATATTTGCTAAAGTATTACAAACAAACAGCTTATTAAACGAAACTTAACATTACTCAATCCTACAAACACTCAAACACTACTAATATTGGCGATAAGGGCCGCTGTTAAATCAAGTAGTTTTGTGTCTTACAAAACGATAAAGTGTTTTATTAATAAATATGACCTTACTGAATTCACTCATCAATGCCAGTAACGATGCTGTGTTTATTGCCCATGTAACCTCAGGCAATTTACTTTACACAAACGAAGCCGGTTGCAGACTTACAGGCTATGCATTGGAAGAAATTATCGGTATGCACCAAACCAAATTACATCCTCCTGAAGATTTAGATTTCAGTGCCACAAAATTCAAAGAGTTTGTTAGTTCAAACGATTACAAAGAATTAGACACACATATTTTACATAGAAACGGGACAAGAGTTCCCGTAAAAATAACATCTTCAAATATGTTTGAAGACGATGGCAGCATGTATGTAGCCGCGTATTTTAAAGACATGTCCTCATCCAAAAAACTGGAAGAAATCGCATTCATACAGTCACACACAGTAAGAGCCCCGATTGCTAATATTTTAGGACTTATTGACTTGATGGAAATGGGAATGATAGTTGGAGAACAGGAGCAGAGAGAAACATTAGAGAATATCAAACACCTCACATTAAATCTTGATAGAATCGTGCGCGAGATTGTCAATAAAACTATAGATCGCTAACACTGTTCTAATCATTCTTCAATACGATTATATTTTATGTGCAGTTATCTCGTTTAATTCTCTGATAATATTATCCAATTTCATCAACGAACTTCTTATACCGGAAATAAACATAGACACTTCTTCTTGTTGAAGTTTTATGTTATCTATTATTTCAGATACCCCCATTAGCGTTGATAGTGGTCCTCTCAGATCATGTGACACCATGAAGGAAAATTTTTCCAACTCTCTATTTCTGCTCGATATTGACTGTGACAAACTAAGGATATCTTCCTCTTGTTTTTTCCTTTCTGTTATATCTTCTGCTATACCTAATATTGCTTTATTAATATGACCATTAGGCGTAAATGGAACTTTGATAATCCGCCACACTTTCATCGTTCCTTCATGGTCTGTTTGTCTGAACTCAGATACTACTAATTTCTTACCTGAAGTTAGCACCTCCTGATCCTGACTTGTTAACTCTTTGTATTCTGCATCAGATCTCACAAAGTCTCGCAGGTTCTTCCCCTTCAATTCATCTGCACAAATACCATAATGATTCAAAAACACATGGTTACCAAATAAATAATCGCCATTTACATCTCTTGCATAAATTGACAAGGGTATCAGGTCTAAGATTAGCTTTAGATTTTCTTCAGATTGGGTAAGCTCCTTCTTGGTTTCAACAATATCTGTAATATCATGAAATACGCCATAAAGCCCCTTTAACGCACCATACTCATCAAGCTGATATTCCACTTGTGAATATATCTGTCTTATCTCCCCACTCCTTCTCACTATCCGATGGTGAAAATTATGACTTATCAGTTTGTTCTGTGCTTCATCTACAATACTTTTTACCGCATCAAAATCATCCGGGTGAATAAACGACAACCATTCTTCATAAGTGTGGCTATTATCGTTTACTGACAAACCAAATATCCTACAAGCTTCTTCAGACCAAATAGAAACCTTGGTTTCCAGATCCAGATCCCAATTACCAATGTGTGTTATTCTTTGTGCTTGATTTAATCGTTGTATAGTTTCCGCAAGCTGTTTTGCATCTTTCATAGTGTTAACAATTTATTGACAATAAAGATAAATATTTATCTAAAGTAACAAATGTTATTTGAGTAATTTACTACTTAATGTAAACTTTTAGCCTTTATTCCTTCCTCTTTTCAAACGAAAAAGATCATAAAACAACCACACAACACTCAGCAATATTGATGCGGGTATTACCTCTATTATCCCCAATAGCATACCTATTCCGCTCGCATTTTTATGTGGGTGCGCACTTAATAGACCCATTTCCCCAAATGAAAAGGCGACACCACCAAACGTACTTGTTAACACTGCAAAAACAATCGCCCAGGGCACAGACACCGGCAACACAACAAAAAAACCAACTATAGCCGCAATGCCAAGCACTCCACTTATTGCCGCAATAGCGCTCAACCCTCGTTTTTGATACCACCATCTGTGCGTTGCCCATTCTTGCATCGCAGCATGTGACCCTCGAAAATGATGTCTTGCTAGAGTATCAGCTTTAGCCGTGTCTGTTACTCGTAATTGATTCAATGTATCCATCCGCACTACGAATGCAGCACTAACATAATGGGGCGCAACAAACATGAGTAATAGAAAAACAAGAATAAGAATACGCATAAGCCAGACTTTAGATTCAACGTTCAGGATATATATCGAACAACTTATTAAAATGTTACAATACGTGACTACTATTAATTCACGAAATCAATAATATTCTATCTGTCGCTCCATTATTCTAGGGCCACGCTTCGTATTCATCAACGTTTCATACTGTTCTCTTTTTAACCAATTTCCTTTTTTATCGTTTCCCATATAAATATATGTATAACTGAATGTCAACAACTCATCTTCATCACCGGGGTATAGTTCTTCAATAATTCTCCCTTCATTGTTATACGTATAAAGTGTTGTAGGTGCTTTTCTTGTCCCATCTGCTTTATCTACATAATTACGTTCTTCCCTTTTTAACCTGCCACTCTCGTCATATACATACTGTGTAGTATATTTTCTTTTGTCAGAATAGAACATTTCTGTACACTGCTTTAACAGGTGTTGTTTATCGAAGGTTGCAGTTGCGGTGCCAACTAACTCTGGCTGCGGGCTATCCTCTATATTATACTCTTTCACTGTTGCTGAGTTCGTAGTATAAGTATATTCAAACCGTTTGTATAATTCCTTGTTTCCTATCTGATAAACATTTCCTTTTACTAGTCTCCCTTCTTTATCATACTCATTTACAGTACGCCACCCACTCCCTGCTGAAAAATACTGTCTTCGTTCCACAATTTTCCCTAGTTGATCAAAAGAATCGACAGTTGCACTGAACACACCGTTTGCAGAATAAGTTATTTTTTTAGGATGCGTCGTCGAAACCATATCTCCCGTTTTAAAATCCGGCTCACCTAATAATGCCTGCCCACTAAGTTGCTGAAAGGACAACAAAACCATCAAAACCACATAAAGCCTTTTCATATAAATAATAATTTCATGATTATAAAACTAAATATAAACATTCTGAAACAAATGAGCACTTCTTTAAAATACAAAAAGCGCCACCTTTCAGCGGAGCTTTTTGTAGTATATATGCCAATCTTATTTTGTAGTGTTTGTTCCCATCTTAGAATATTCTACATCGTTAGGTTCCCAAAGTTCAATCTTATTGCCTTCCGGGTCCATCAGATGCACAAAGCTGCCATAACTAACTCTTTCAACAGAGTCGGTTGGAGTAATCCCTGCAGCTTTTAGTTTTACCAACAATAAGTCCAATTGCTCCACTCGGTAATTGATCATAAACTGTTTTTCTGATGGCAGGAAATACTTGGTCGTCTCCTTGAATGGCGCCCATAGTGTAAATCCTTTTTTTGTACTGTCCACACCTTGATACCACTCAAAGTTAGCTCCGCTTCCCACCATGTGCATGCCTAAGTTCTTCTCATACCATGCCTTCAATGCAGCAGGATCTTTAGCCTTAAAAAAGATACCGCCAACACCGGTAACACGAGGTCCGGCACTTGTTGGGTGGGTCAGCAGACTGAAGCCATAACCCATTAAAAATGTAATGGACAACAATGCGATTAGTGATACTTTTTTCATAAAAATTATTTTACCATTGAATAACCGGTAGCTTACAAAGTTACCTATATGCTTAACAGGTGTATCAATTATTCTTTTGCAATCTTACAAAGTAATGTTTCTCCATTTTCTTTCTGTACACAAACCAAATACATACCCGTACTCCACTTACTGCAATCTACAGCCCACTTGAATTGTGATAATGAAAAAGATTGAGCATACACAAGCTGACCAAGTTGGGAATACACTTTGATTAAATTCGCAGGCGAACCATTATAGGATATATTAATTGTTTTGCTAGCAGGGTTCGGGTAACATGCCAGTGATACCGCAGTAGAAATCTGTTGCACTTTGGTTGTAGTATCAACAGGATGAGGGTTGTATGCATTGTAACAATGCCCCGGAAGGTTAGCATCCAGCCAAACCATACGCTGCTGAATAATTGATTTCAGGGTGTCCATTTCTTCCTGATAAGTGGCCGAGAATGGTGGCACCTCCGGTGTTCCGGTATTTATTCCGAGTATTGGCCATCTGGTGAAATGTCTGCCTTGCGCCTGACTGAGCAACACTGACATAGAATCTATATAATGGTTAACGGAATCTGTGCGAAAAGAATGCTCCCTGAAATAATCCCAATGACACCTTACCTCATTTTGAAATACGGTATCACTCATCATTATATTCCACCACGGCAAGTATAATACATCTCCGCTGCAAGGTGGCGAATTATATGTCCAACCCGAGTAGTCTGTTGGTGTCCATGGAGTCCGCTTTAACGACCAGTCAAAATCCCATATAGGACCTGCATGCAATGTTGGGTCATGGCTGTTTTTATCCTTGAAAAAAAACATACTTTTTTTAAAACCATCTATATTCCACGACAATTCATTACAAATAAGATAATCAGCAAATGATGTCGAATTTATCAACGATCGATAGCCCATTACAGAATCTGCAAATGCCGAACTGTACAATCGGTTCTCCAAAGTATCTATTACATGCTGAATATAACTCCCCTGCTGCGGTTGTATTGAACTACCTGAAGGATAGTTGTATTGATATTCATAGAACCGGGTATTACAAGAGTCGGGTGAGTAAACAGATGTCCACCCTGGTCCTGAATAATTATGTTCAAATATGTAGCCTCCTGTAAGTTGGTCGCCTGCAGTATCTACAGCCTTTAGCTTCGCGATATTTACCCGGTTGCTGTCTCTTTTTATTTTCTCCATGAAAATATATACCCCTTCATATTCTCCATTAAGTATCAACTCACAATGACGATACCGGGACGCATAATGCCCCATATCGTTGAATAGTTTAAACATCAGGGTGTTCCTGATAAATGATTTGTCGTTATACCCCGCAAGTAAAATCCAATCATGCTCTGAAGGCATATTCAACATAACAACATTAGAATCAGTACTAGAGTCTGCTTTATATGTAACTAACCCATAAGGTTTTTGAGGTAAAGACGCCGAATAAGCCCCTCTTATAGTAATGTCTATGTTTCCGTCATAAACATTACCGGGATCACTTGAATGATTGACGCTACCTGCACCATTGTCAATCACCTTCATTCTCGCAAAAATACTCGAGCCATCGGGTATAGATTGTCCGTGTGTATTCAGCACAATTAGCGGTATATCAGATGTTACTACGTAAGGAACTGCAGCACCGGTATCAAATGTTATCGACCAATCAATAAGCGACCCTGTGTCTGCCGCAGCATCGTCTTTTATCTGTAGTGTCCAGACACCATTACCGTTCTGTCCATTATTGATGTTGCCAAGAGACCCCTCAGGCAAAAATACTCCTGTAAAAGGAGCGACACCACTATCTATAGAAGGACTACCTGTTATCGAGCTAAAGCATGTACCCGTGTAATTATCACCTCCACCACCTATGTTGGTGAAAAGAGACACAACAGTACCATCGGGTGCAAATAGCTTTGCTTCAAGATCTGAATCGTAAGTATGATTTATATTGATACACACTTTCACCAATCCATGAGCATGATTTAATGTAGCAGGAGTCAAACCACTCACCGGAATTGAAAAATATACAGCCGGGGCTGCATCGGGAATAGAACCAACGGTGCCCGAATATGTTTGTCCATTACAGTGAATGGAAAACAAGATCGCTACTATACAGAAAATATGCCTCATACAAACAATTGTATTTCAATAAAAATATTCTTTTATAACGGATTTATCACAGAAATCTTCATAACAAATTCAAAAAGCAAAAAGCTCCACACGTCTGTGAAGCTTTTTGCTTTTGCTATTTATCTAACAGTACTTTTTCTAAAGCACCCCCATTGGGCCAAATAAAAATAATTGTTGACTCATTCGCTACTTCCTCATATTTATCTGACAGCCTATCGACTTCGTCTCCGGTGTTGCCACGCTACGACCCGCCAGCAAATCATCAACAGCTTTTGATACGTATTTGGATTTTACCTTTTCAGGCTCCATGCCATTGTCGTCTATTGCGCCATTATACTTTACCACAAAACGACCATTCTTTTTCCAAATCACATAAGCATGAGGTGTTTTTTGCGCACCATAATTTCGGGCTGCAAGCTGCATATCATCATACAAGTAAGGAAAGTTGAATTGTTCATCATGCGCTTTCGCTACCATAAGTGCATAACTATCGCCCTCATATACAACCGTATCAGTGGAACTTATGGCAATCAAAGGAACACCCAATGCCTTGTACTTTGCATTCAACTCATTAAGTCGTGGCGGGTAGAGCCTGGCAAACGGGCAATGATTGCAAGTAAAAACAATAATAAAGCCTTTTGCATCAGGATAGTCTTTTAGCGATACAAAACGCCCATCCACATTCTTCAACTTGAAGTCGCTTACAACCTTCTCCTTAGTTTGGCTAAACCCAGATACAAACAGCAGGGTTGTCACCAACAGCAACACCTGACTTATTCTTATTATTGTCTTGCTCATCTTTCGTACCGGTTACTCCTTAACAAACTTTTTGGTGATCGTTGTCTTGGTCTTTTCATCTATCAACTGCACAAAATATATACCCGGTGCATAATTAGATATATCAATACCTGTACCCAATTGCGGACGAGGTAGCATACACATGGTGCGCCCTACAGAATTAGTGATCGTCACATAATATACCTGCATAGAAGGATCAGTAAAATTGAAATAGATACGCATCGTTGCCGGATTAGGATAAACAGTATAATCACCCGATGGCTTTTCTATATTACCTACACCTGTATTATCTACCACCACAAACTGCTGCATCATACCCCCATCTTCGTGTGGTGCAAAATGGCAATGGTACATAAACGGATGTATCGCATCGGCATAATCATCAAACCTTGCCACAAAGCTAACTGTATCGTTTACCTGCAGGTAGTATGTATCTTTCCATCCGCTCTCATAAGCACCAACAGGGTGCGAGCTGCGTGATACAATCTTAAACTCCACATCATGAATGTGGAATGCATGACCGAATACATTGTTATTGATCACGGTCCACTTCTCTGTAGCACCCAAATTAACCGTTTTATTAATTGTTGTGAAATTGAAGATTGTATGATCGAACTGGAACGGAGCACCACCCGGCGTACCATCTGTCACCAACAAAGTGCGGTTTACCGTTGCATCTGCGGCTGTCAGGTAAGTATTTGTTGCCAAGGCGGCAGGTACTGCTGTGACAGGGCTTGATGTTGTAGCACCAACAATTATGTGCAATACATTGAAATTGCGGTTATTCAGCAAACTGCCAAATGCACCTGTTGTATTGGGCTCACCACCGCCAAAGCCAAATTCCTGACCGGCATTATATGCCATCAGTTCCAGAGTGCTGCCCACAGCATCACTACCCAAGTCTACCATTATCTCTGCTCGCTCACCTACACCTATCTTTATACGATTAGCGGTCACCGGCGCATTTAACAGACCACCATCATTGCCAATGATATAGAAATTTCTGTTGTCACTGAATCCCAAATTGTAGGCACGTTCATTTTCCGCATTCAGCAACCTTAAGCGCACAAACTGCTTAGGGAGCGTTACCTGAGGATGAAGCGTTCCGTTCACCAGACAAGTATCTCCGTAGTGACGATTTACATAAACAAATGCATTAGAGGCATCAAAACTGCGACTGGTAAGTGCCAGAGGAATATCATCAACACCATAAGTACGAGGCAAGGCTAGCGCACCTTCGGCTGAATCTCTTACGATAATGAAGCCACCCAAACCCATAGTCATTTGTTGCTCACTCATGGTATGTAAGTGCGGGTGATACCAATAAGTTGCTGCCTGATTTTTCACCAACCAATATGGCTGCCACAATGTACCCGGAGGTATTATCTGGTGCGGACCGCCATCCATTACCGCGGGCAAGTGCATACCATGCCAGTGCAAGGTAGTACTGTCGTTCATGTAGCTACGCACATTTATATGTACCGTATCTCCTTTTCTGAAAATAAGCGTAGGTCCCCAAAAGTTGCCATTAATACCGGCTGTAATGGTCTGGTTACCCGTCAGAAACTGTTTAAACGTATCCCTCAGTGCCAAGTTAAAAGTAGTACCCGAGATGGTGTCCGGAATTATAAGCGGATTGTACTGAGCCACCGCCACATTAGCCAACAGTATAAATACCGCTGCAGTAAATAATTTTCTTAGCATAATCTTCGCTTTATTAACCATTTCAATAGGTTAGACGACTATTTTGCTTCAATCCTTCTGTTTGCTTCAAAAAATTTGGTACAGGCATGCCCTAAATGCAAAAAGCCTCACATTTCTGTGAAGCTTTTGCGAATAAAAAATCTAAACCATAGGGGAAAAAGACACTAACTCTTTAATTCATCCAACTCCACCAAATTATCTGGATACGCGATATAGTCGTTACCCATATAGTTC
>CANGMZ010000059.1 GCA_947454715.1 Chitinophagaceae bacterium | reverse complement strand
TCTCATCTCCGGTTTTAATTCTTGCTGATAGGTTTACTTACTAATTATTTAGTTCTTACTATTTATTTACCTACAATTTGATGGTTTTCACCTCTAATATAACGCCTTTCACCGACTTATAGTATAAATGAAATAAAGATTGATATTTTAGTTATTCAAAAGTTGTGCCGGTAATTGTAATTACTCAACATTAACAACGCTTAAAACAGTACAAAAAAGACCTGCAAAGGGAAGAAAACCAATAAAAAAAGAAGAAATAGTGATAAAAATGGGAGGTATACTGCAATAGGCAATATTTCAATGATTGTTACAATGATTTTTGCGTTACATTTGCACCTAACCTCAATATTGGGGCAGTGCAAATGCAGGTTTTAGGGATTAAAAGTGACGATATTTAATAAAGTTATTTTTATTTTTGATTTTTAAAAATTCTTCGTACATTTGCAGTCCTTAAAAAAAACAAAGATTAATGGCAAATCATAAAGCTACCAAAAAGGATGTCCGCCAAAGCGAAAAACGTCGTGACCGTAACCGTTACTATGGCAAAACTACACGTAACGCAATACGTACATTATTAGCTAGTTCTGATAAAGCTTCGGCAAGCGAAAGCCTTAGCAAAGTAATTTCAATGATCGATAAGCTTGCTAAACGCAACGTTATTCATAAAAACAAGGCGAGCAACCTGAAATCAGGTATCCAGAAGAGAGTTAATGCTATGGCATAATTCCCAGCTCGTATTCAACATTGGTAACCCCGCTCCATGCGGGGTTATTTTGTTAGTATTCGGTTACGAATAGTAATAAACAGTAAGCTACCCCACTCCGGCACTCTATGCAACGTTATGTATTGGAAGTAATGTATGATGGCACTAAGTTCCACGGCTCACAACTGCAAGGAACGCAGACCACTGTGCAACTAGCCATCAACGATGCACTGACCACTATTTTCCGTATACCTATCTTGTCTTATGGTGCCAGCCGAACAGATGAAGGCGTGCATGCACTTTGCAATATCTACCATTTTGATGTAGAGGAAGCACCAAAATTCGATTTGCTTTATCGCTGTAATGCCATATTGCCTCATGGTGTTTCTATCAAAAATGTGTACCTGGCAGCTAACGATTTTAATGCCCGTTTTGATGCGGTGAGCCGTAAATACAGGTATCGTATTTACGCACGAAAAAATCCATTTCTGCACGAGCGTGCTTTGTTTTTCCCATTACCACTACAGGAAGATGTACTACACCAAACTGCGGCTATCATAATGGAATACACCCGTTTTGAGTCTTTTTGTAAACGTAATTCACAATCGAGCACATTTAATTGCACCATAATGGAAAGCCGTTGGGAGCGTAATGGTGAAGAATTGCAGTATATAGTGCGGGGCAATCGTTTTTTACGAGGTATGGTGCGCGGGTTGGTAGGCACACAGTTACAAGTAGCCAGAGGCAAAATGACCATTGAAGAGTTTAGGTCAGTAATAGAAGCACAGGATTGTACCAAGGCATATTTTGATGTTACTGGTAATGGGTTGTATCTGGAAGAAATAGCTTACAAAGAGGGTGTGTTGACTCCTGTGATCTGGAAAAAGTGAGCTTCTGCAACATTTCTGCCTTGCTTACGAAATCACAAATTATCCTTTATTTAATATTAAGAGGCTTTTATAGTGTAACTTTAGGATGTACCAAAGATCATATATCATGAGCTTTATGGAACTGAAAGAAGAACTGATACGCACCTTTATGGTAAAGGTTGACGCTATTAATGATGAGGTTGTATTGAGAGATATGCTGAATAAGTTGCGGGCAACACCATCTGTGACACCCGAAGGGGAAAAAGGAAACAAAGCAGATATAGATAATACTTCAACTGACACTCCCTATAGCCCACAAAATTAACAATAAGTAAGTCTGCTACATTAAAGCAATAGCAGCTTCAGCACACCTTTCTCCATCTATAGCTGCAGAGATAATGCCACCTGCATATCCGGCACCCTCAGCACAAGGGAAGAGCCCCTTTATCTGAATGTGCTGCAATGTTTCCTTATCTCTGGGAATACGAACAGGAGAGCTGGTACGAGACTCTGTAGCCACCATTACCGCCTCATTGGTATAATATCCCTTCATTTTCTTACCAAAGTCTGTCATTGCCTTTTTCAATGCAGCTGCAACCTCCTGTGGTAATACATCTTTAAGTGCTACGCTGTGTAAACCCGGCAGATAAGAACAATCTGGCAAGGTAGTAGATACTTTATTGTTAACGAAGTCTGACAGTCGCTGGGCAGGTGCTACGAGTTTACCTCCTCCGGCTTTAAATGCCTGTTGCTCTACCATTTGCTGATAGTGCATGGCAGCGAGTGGTCCGGTAAAACCATATTTTGCAAAATCACGCTCATCAACAGCCACCACAGTGCCGGAATTAGCATAAGGGTTATTGCGTTTTGATGGTGACCAACCATTAACGACTAACTCTCCGGGAGCGGTAGCAGCAGGTGCTATGATACCACCCGGGCACATACAAAAAGAGAATACCCCTCTGCCATATTCCTGAGCTACTAATGAGTAGCTGGCAGGTGGCAGATAAGCATCACGTACTTGACAATGGTATTGCGCACTGTCTATTAATGACTGCGGGTGCTCTATACGCACTCCCAGTGCAAAAGGTTTGCATTCTACCGCTATCTGCTTATTGTGCAACAGGGTGAAAATATCTCTGGCTGAGTGACCTGTGGCCAGTATTACAGACTTACAATGTATGGTATCACCATCTGCAGTAACAACACCTTTTATGGTATCACCATCGAGCAGAATATCGGTTAGTTTTTTCTCAAATAACACGGAACCACCGCAAGCAACAATCTGCTCACGGATAGCTGTTATGATTTGCGGTAGTTTATTAGTGCCTATATGCGGATGCGCTTCAAAGAGGATATTTTCTTCAGCACCGAAATAACGGAACAATTGCAGAATACGCCCTACATCTCCACGTTTAGTAGAGCGGGTATATAGCTTACCGTCGCTGTAAGTACCTGCCCCACCCTCACCAAAGCAGTAGTTAGATTCCGGATTAACGACACCTTCTTTGTTGAGTGCAGCAAGGTCTCTACGGCGGCTGCGCACATCTTTACCCCGTTCCAAAACAATAGGCTTGTAGCCCATGTTAATGAGTTTCAGTGCTGCGAAGAGACCGGCAGGACCAGCCCCCACTATCACTACATGAGGTGCATTGGTGACATTATTGAGTTGGGGATCGAATGGTGTGGGTGCAACCACTGCCTCATCTATAAACACATCAAGCGACAACAAAATTAATGGCTGACGCGGACGAGCATCGATAGAACGTTTTTTTATGTTATACCCTGTGATACGAGCCGGATCAACAGCACATTCTCCGGCAATTGCTTGTCTTACAGATTTATCATCGGCCGCTGATGATGGCAACAAGGAAATGGAAATATTTTTAATCATTGTTGTTAGGTTTTTATCCTAAAATATATGGAGACGCATTGGTTGCGTCTCCATGATTTTGTTTGTTTATTATGTAAGTAATTATTCAGTACTTACGGGTGTGTTTTCTTGTAATTAGCTTTTACCGCATCGAGGTGCTTGACAAATTTATCAACATCAGGATCATAGCTGTAACCACCTTCTATGAGTTTATTGCCGCTCTCATCTACATAAAAATAGAATGGTTGCGAGTTAGAGCCAAATTTAGTTACTTGCAAATCTGTATTCTTTTGTCCGACCGACTCTATTTGTGCATTCAAATCTTTAGAGAAGTATTGCTGTTCTTTAGGTAATTTCAAGCTATAGAAATCGCAATAGAGGGAAACAACAATAAAGTCTTCTTTTAATCTTTTTGCCACTTCCGGCTTTGACCAAACTTGTGATTCCATTTTACGGCAATTCACACAATTGATACCGGTGAAGTCGAGCATAATAGGCTTTTTCAGCTTTTTTGATGCGGCGAGTGCCTCATCGTAATCGAAATATGTTTCCAAACCTAAGTTAGTGACTACCTGAGGTTCAAAACGTTTCATTTCGCTTACATATTTTACAGGCTTTACATCACCATCGCTGTGACTGGCAGCAGGTGCTGCGGCACTACCACCAAAAGCATCGAAAGTACCCATAGGTGGCACAAATGCACTCACACCATTAAGCGGAGCACCCCACATACCCGGCAACAGGTAAACAGAGAATGTAAATGCAGCAATAGCTAGGAATAATTTAAAAATAGATACATACTCTTGTCCGTATACATTTTTTACCGGCTCATCGTCGTGCGACATTTTGAGTTTACCGAGTAAGTAGAAACCGATAAGGGCAGATAAAACTACCCAAAGGGCAACATAAATTTCTCTGTCGAGTAATCTCCAACCCTGAGAAAGATCTGCATTAGAGAAGAATTTAAGCGCAAGCATAAGCTCCACAAAACCCAATACCACCTTAACCTGATTGAGCCAACCACCGGAAGATGCGATTTTATTGAGCATGCCCGGGAATATGGCAAACAAAGCAAAAGGCAATGCCAAACCAACAGAGAAACCAAACATACCCACAGCTGGACCGGCAATACCACCCTTTCCTGCGGCCACCAATAGCGGACCAACAATAGGACCGGTGCAAGAGAATGACACAATAACAAGGGTCAATGCCATAAAAAAGATACCACTGAAGCTACCTACACCTGCTTTAGAGTCGGTGGCATTGGTCCAAGAAGAAGGCAATGTAATTTCAAATGCGCCCAAGAAAGAGATACCGAAAACCACAAATACCACAAAGAAGAACATATTTGCTATCCAGTTGGTAGACAGGGAGTTAAGCGCACCTGCACCAAAGATGAGGGAAACCAAAACACCAAGCACCGTAAATATCATGATGATAGACAGCGAATAATATAAGGCATTGCGAATACCTTCTTTACGGCTCTTACTTCTCTTAGTGAAGAAACTAACCGTAATAGGAATCATAGAGTAAACACAAGGGGTAAGCACTGCGGCTAGTCCGCCTACAAAGGCAGCAAGGAACAACCAGAGTAAAGATTTCTTTTCTTCTTCTTTTTGAGTTGCAGCTTTTGCAACATGGGTAGTATCTGCCTGAGCCTTTATTGTGGTATCTGCAGTAGGAGCAGGTTTAGCAGAATCAACCGGAGCAGCAGCAACCGCAGTAGTGAGTGTATCTACCGGAGCAGCACCACCTGCATCGTTAATAGCAATAGTGAAAGGCTTATCCGCAGTTGGTGGCAGGCAAGCCTGCTCGTTGCAAATCTGGTACATGTAAGTACCCTTTACAATCGTATTGCCGGTGATGGTAGCTTTTTGTACATAGTCAACCGTATTTTTATACATGTTCACCTTACCATCTATACCTTCCAACACTTCGCTGATGAGCTTGCCTTTTTCTACAACAGGACCATCGAGCTTTATTTTATCGTTTTTCTTGAAAACAATCTGAGGGGAAATCAATGAACCATCGCCACCGGGTTTAAAGGCGTAGATATGCCAGTCTTTAGGTAGTTTCAAATGAACAATCAGTTCGTATTGATTGCTGCTCTTCTTTTTAGCTTCGAATGTCCATTTGCTATCGTCTTTAAGCATTTGTGCATTACTGTAAGAAAACAAGAAGGACAAACAAACGATAAGAGAAACTTTAAACCACTTCATGGTAAACTATTGATTTAGAGATTAATGTGTGTATTTGAAAGAACTAATTATTTAACTGTAATGGTGAATGTTTTTTCTGCAGGTGGCAAGCACATACGATCGTTACAAATCTGATATTTGTAAGTGCCGGTAATTACTGTAGCACCATCAACAGTTGCAGCTTGCGTGTAGTCAACCTTAGTATCGTACATATTGATTGTGCCCTGCACCCCTTCTACTTTTTCACTAATCAATTTGCCTTTTTCTTTCAGGCTGCCCACCAGCTTTACCTTAGGATTTTTATTGAATGAGATTGAAGGACTGATTAATGAACCATCGCCACCGGGCTTGAGTGAGAATACATGCCAACCTTTTTCAAGTTTCAAGTGCGCTATTATCTCATATTTGTTGCCCCCTTTCTTCACTGCTTCAAATGTCCACTGACTGTTATCCTTTGTCATTTGCCCCCGAGCACCTGTAAAGAATAAAGACATACATGCGATAAGTAATCCCTTGAATACATTCATGTCAATTGCTTTTAATTTAACGATCAAAAAACTTGTAAAGACATTAAATACCGACACCATTTCAATCAGCTACGAACCCAAAATTTGCCAATTTAAGTAAGTGTAAATCATTTTACAAATGTGCTGCAATCATGTAGAACAACATCTACGAATTATGCGGTACATCTATAATAGATTAAATCACTTCATAATAAATGCAAACTTCTCTGTTTTAACAGGCAAGCACTTTTTATCGTTACAAACCTGATAAGTGTATTTTCCTGTTACCTTAGTTCCTTTTTTAGCTGCAAGATCCTGTACATACAACACCTTGTAACTATACACATCAAATGTGCCCACACTATCTACTTTCACTTTTTCCATGATTCCCTTTGTCTTCATCTCCCCTTTTAGCTGCAACTCGTCGTTGGGTGTAAAAGAGAAATCAGGAGCCAGAAACAATGTATCGCCCTCGTTATGAGCCCTTACGTGCCAACCTTTGTTGAGTTCCAAGTGGAATATCAACTGATATTGACTGTCGACAGACCGTTTTAAATTATACCGCCACTTTGCCGGGTTTGTGGTTTGCGCTGTAGCCGCAACACTACCCCATGCAATTACTGCTAACAATAATAGCCATTTACCCGGTTTCATACGTATACAATTTTGTTAAATCATTAGTTCATGTAAGTGAGCGCCTGAAGTATTGCCTTACCATCTATGTTGTGCAACACATCGGCAGTAGCTCTTTCAGGGTGCGGCATCATACCAAACACATTACGGCCTTCGTTACAAATACCGGCAATGTTATTGACTGCTCCGTTAGGATTAGAATTGATATGTACTTCACCGTGCTCATCGCAATAGCGGAAAACGATTTGG
This sequence comes from Chitinophagaceae bacterium, assembly GCA_947454715.1. Taxonomy (GTDB): domain Bacteria; phylum Bacteroidota; class Bacteroidia; order Chitinophagales; family Chitinophagaceae; genus Flavipsychrobacter. Next base: position 11,596 of record CANGMZ010000059.1, on the reverse strand, counting down.
TGATTATCATGCAGCTTTTTAAGTGTTTCAGCATCAGCATGATAGCGACCTTCGCCATGAGCCACAGGAATTTTCAATGCCTTAGGACCAATATGCTTACCGATAAGGTTGTGTGTGCCTTCACTTTTGATGTAGACATTCTTGCAAGTGAATTTCTGGTGATCGTTCTGCAACAATACACCAGGCAACAAACCGGCTTCGCAAAGAATCTGGAATCCGTTACAAACACCCAATACTTTACCGCCGTTTTTAGCAAACTCAATAACCTGCTCCATCATAGGGCTGAAACGAGCCAATGCACCGCAACGCAGGTAATCGCCATAAGAAAAACCACCGGGAAGAACGATACAATCGTCTTTAGTGAACATGCTCAGGTCTCGGTCTTTGTGCCAAAGCATAACTACTTCCTGCTTCAGATCATCACGCAAAGCGTGCATCATATCTCTGTCGCAATTCGATCCCGGGAAAACAATAATTCCGAATTTCATTAATATTTTATTTATTAGCCCAAAGGCAAAACACAAGGAAAATAAGAGAGAAATAAAAGATAAAGTTACTAAACCGTTTGTTTTTTTCAAGCGCCATAGCATGAGTAATTATAATACTCAGGGCCGGCAATGTAATGAGCCAGGCACTTTCTACCATTGCATCTGTTAAAAACGCCACCATAATAGAAATGATAAGATAGAAAGATAAAGCTATCCAATCTCTTCTTATATATATATTGCTCATTGGCACATTTTTGCGCATAGCAACAATACCACTAGTGAGTAATATGAATAATCCGGAGAATGTGACGATGAGTGCGCCCCACGAAGTTTTCACCGGCGTTAAAGAAAAACCTATGTGTGGCCAGTGCGTAAATAAATATAGTTTATTGCCTAAAAATAGAATAGAAACCAAAAAATAGACCGGTGTTATATACCCCAACAACGCCACCGACCACTCTCCCAGATTGAACGGGCGAAACATAACCATACCCACCAGAAGCAATAATATAAATGCTAAGGCTGTGAACTGAAACAATGCGGCTAATGAAAACAGCAAAGCAGCATTGTATATGAGCTTACGAGGTTGCGTTGTTTGCGAAAAGCTAAACATGATATCCATAGCCGCCAGTAAGAGAAAATTGAGGATAATGGTCTCATTAAAAACACTGAACCGGGAATATATAGATGTAAGGAGCAGGTATGCAAATGCAGTAAGGTAGTTATTGCGGGGAAAGAGCTTATGCCGAATAGCTATACTGTTCAGGAATACCGACTGAATAAACAAAAGGATAATAGCCAATAGTGTATATGCAAATGCAGCATGACCGAAAACGACCATAAGCCCTCGCAATAAATAGTTATACATGAAGTGCCCGGGAACCATTATTGGCATAACAGGATGCAACAACACATTCATTTTTACCACAAGGGTGAAAATGAACAGAAAAATAACGGCAAACGGACTATTGTTTCTGAGTAAACGGAACACTTATTGATTTTTGGACTGAAACTTTCTAAGTCTTGCAAAGTAACAAACTTATTTTGGGTTTTCTTGTACTTGATAGCGAGCAAAAAGTGGACAAAATAGTAGACAAACAATAGATATACGTTTACACTAAAGCTGAGCTATGCAATTGATAGAAGTTTCTTTTACCGCATACAGTATTCAAATACACGATTATTGTCATATCAATCGCAAATCTTGGGTGTAGTTTGTTGCAACCAAACATACAATTATAAACCTCTTAAACATTACGAAATATTAACCTTTATAGATTATATGGCGATATTAGGATTGTTGGTTGTCTTTTTTGAGAGACCGGTATAGAACAATGTGAGTTGCAAGTGGAGTATAGCAAGAGGTAAACCAAGACAAATGCTACAAAAAACTTGTATGAAAATCTTAACTTAAAGAGTAAAACGCATTTATGACAATAGATGAACCGTTTATATACACATTTTACAAGGAATCAAAAAGTGCGTACAAAAAGAAAACATAGGGAGCCGAAAGCTACCTTTTTTATAAACTACGAAAAAAGTGACTGCATTTCGTGTGTGGATGGTAATAACTTATGCCACTTAGCATGGTTTTGGCTCATATCTGTTGGATTGATCTTTATTTCTCTAAGAGCATTAATCATTATAAGATTCAGAACAAAAAAAATCGAACTAAAACACTACCTAATGCGGAGTATGAAGCATTCCGTACTTTGTATAGTAAGAATTATATGGAGGAAGGTGATTAGCAATTTGTTTAATAAACTTGCAATATGTTATCAGCACAGCAAATTAAAATCATTATAGATGCTATGAATGGAAAAACAACTAAATAAAAAAGTAGATCTGGTTTCTGAAAAAATGCACGCCCAAAACTGAGACCAGAGATTCTAAATGACCTGAAAATTATTTATGAAGGGTAAAAATGATTTTATTTATTGGCACCCATAAATAATTCTCTCCTTGTCCAACTTTCTCTTTATTTTTTGTATTAACGTCAAAGATGTAAATATCTTTAATCCATGTGCCACCCTTTGACTGCCTTTGATTAGCAAATAGCAAGAGTAATTTATTGTCGGGAGAATATAACGGATAAAAAAAGCCATCACCAACAAGCTTCTCCTTTGATTTTGTTTTAATGTCCATTTCGTAAACGCAACCATTACTACATAAAAAGCCTGCTAAGTACTGAAAGCTGGTTTTCTTTCCATCATTTGACAAAGTTGGGTTATAATAACCGCTCCCAAATTTCGGATCAAATACTCCATCGAATTTCAATAATATCTTAGTGGAATTCCCTTCCTTTAAAATTAAGTCTCCACGTTCTGTAACAATGGTCTTACCATCAACATTATTACTCTCAGCATAATATCTCTCTCCAAAGTGTTTTGTAGTGTGACTAAAACAAATTCCTTTCGATGAGCCTATGGTCCCTCCCTCTGCAAATGAAGTGTCATGTTCAGAAATTATATTTCCATTTCTGTCAAATTCCTTGGTCTTTATTTCTAATCTTTTGTGTTCATAATCTATAAAATCTTTTATACCTGAAATATACATTCTACCTGTCTTTATATTCAAGTAATAAATACTATCAGAAACATAATCGTAGTTTTCAGACACTATAAAAGGTGGACTATCCGTTACAAAAACGCTATCACCTTCGGCCCTATAAAGATATTTTGAGTAAACTTTCCGTTCCTTTTTTCCACTCCTCATTACACTCTGGTGTCCAACCTGAAGAATACTATCATTCAAAAAACTGAAATAACTATTTATAAACACCCTATCTGTGGGATATAGCAATTTTGTCGTCCTGTCAGACAACGAGTACAGATAAACACCTTCCTTATCTACAGAATATACAAACTGCAAGTCCGACTTACTTTTAGTTGTACATCTTAAAATTGTTGAAAGAATGAATGTCACGAGAACCAATTTGTAAATTTTCATTCGATAGTATTGCGAGTTATTGGTTTTATAAGCTGTTATATGCTTATACTATTCTAAGTATGCATTTCAAATATAATTCATTTTCGTATGGCTTTTTGCCATACGCTGGTTATTTCATCCCTTCGGGGTTAGTGGGTTACTGGGGGTAGGGATTTCTACGTATGAATTGAATGATTTTAAAATTTTCTCTCTAAATAAGCCAGTAACACAAACCCAACAACTGTGGAGACCTAAAATCTACACCTCTATCTTTTGAGATAGGAGATGAGGGATATTTTGAGTTAATTATATCAGAATACAACTTTTGCGAAGCATATCTGTTTTTTACGCAGACATGGAATAATGAGGACTCTCGATGCTACTTGTTTTCCGGCGCGGGGGAGCCAGTCGGGGGAATTATTGCCTTCCGGTGAGAATCCGGTGACTTCGGTTTTGCCGTCAGGGTCGAGGGTGGCAAGTTGTATGCGGGAGCGGGTGCTGTTGAAATCGTTGAACAAAAATGCCAGTGAACCGCCTGAGTTGAGTAACAGGTAAGAGGCAAATGCACCGCCATCTTCCTGCGAATATTGTTCTTTTGCTACAAATGAGTTCCACTCTCTTACACCGTCTTTATTATAAGATAATGCCATTATATCGTTATAATGGTATTCTCTGATCATAGTAGTATTATATGGTGTGTAGAACGATGAGTAATAACCCATAGCAGGGGTGTAGGTGCTGCGGGTAGTAATGTAGGTACTTTCAGATATAAGCACAAATCCACCATCGTTTTTCACTATCAGCTGCATGACCATGTAATTATCGAACGGGTGATTTCTGTGGCGTATAGATGCGGCAGCGGTTAGCTGATCATCGAACGGGATGAATTTCATATTGTCGAAAGTGCCGGATGTCATGCCTAGTGTTGCAAATATTACCCCATCGAAATTGCCGTTTTTATGAGTGGTGTAAAAGCCTCCGAAATATACGCGCTTGTTGAGGTTATCAATTTTCATGTACCCATTAGCTGCATATTTTTTGTCCAGGTTCATCTCATTGGCTACGAACTTATTGTCACCCTCTTTTAATGAGAGTATCCAGAATTTATCGGCATTGTTTTGTGCACCTGTTACGGTATAGCTTGCCATGTAAACAGTACCATCATTGGCAATATTCACTTCTCCTTTAGTGAGTATTTCGTTTGGGTTAAAGCTGGCCTTACTGCGTTTTGTTACTTTCAGACTGTCATCGAGCCAACGACCTTCCATCTCTACCCCATTGCCTTTATCGTTGAGCGAATAGATGAAAATCTTCTTTTTGTCTTCAGAGACAGCAGAATAATAATAGTTTTTCATGGCACCAAATATGCCTGTCTTCACTTTAGCCAGTTCTATTGGTTTGCCCTTCAGCCTGCCTTTTTCATCGAGCAAGGCTGCATATTGCACTACTTTATTGCTCTCAAGTGCCTGATAGAGTATGATGATACGATCGGCATAAGAGATGAAGCGGGTCTGGTATATTTTTGTAGGAAAGAAGTCGAGAATGATGGTTGCGGCTTTATTCATAGAATCATCGAAGGCATCGAGTACTGCGCCTTCGGGGGTATTGCGGTAGTTATACAGGTAACCGCCGGTCATTCCCACTACATCATACTCCCCATTGCGGAAGTCGAACTTGTCGTAAGGGGAATAAATAACATCTTGCGCACGACCTGCAAAAGACAAGCACATAACAACAAGGAGGGCAAGGGTTAGCCTTATATATCTCATACTGCAAATTTAACGGTGGTACGCTACATAAAGGTCTAATAAAAGGTGAATATTATCAAAGTAATATAAAATGTTGCCTATATGTGCCCCAACACTCTTGATTTGTGGCAACAAGATATATTTTGACATAAGATTACTAATTTATAGAACATTCAGTTATCTTTATTTCCACAACATTATTCAACCATTAATCACACAAAGCAGACGAACAATGAAGAGAAAACTACTGACCCTTTTATCATGTATCATTTTGATAGGGCAAGCGCCGGTAGCAGATGCAGCTTTTGTTATCAGAAAGAATATTGCAGTAGAAACGCCTGCAAAAACTACAAGTAATGCACCTGCAGAAGCACAAGAAACGGCTACCGCATCAACAACAACAAGTAGCTCAACACCGGATATTGGCGACAGAAGGCCATCGAAACAAGAGAAAAAGGGTTATGGTTTAGCCTCATTTATAGTGGCATTGGTAGGCGCAGCATCGTTGGTGGGTGCAGCTTTGTTGTTACCAACAAGTGTATTGGGTGCAGTGTTATTGGGTATATTGGGTATGTTCCTCGGTATTCTTGCGCTTGGCTTCGGACTCATTGATAAAAAGAGTATTGCGCCAAGAAAAGGTTTTGCTACAATAGGCAAGGTATTGGGCATACTGGAGTCATTACCTGTTTTGATAGTGATGGGATTGTCTTATTTCATTTACTACCTGTGTGGTGGCAAGAAAAAATCGAGCAGAAGAAAGTAATCAAGTACTCATATAAGATTAGACAGCCGCTACTTAGCGGCTGTTTTGTTTTTGAGGCTATACAGATTACAATCTGTTAATTATTAAAATCTGTTGGGTGGTGTAAAGAACAAACACCTGTTTTCGTTTATCTTTGGTGCAGTATGATATTGGAACGCCCGATCGCAGATAATCTTGAATTGATAGCCCGCCAAGTGGTGGAAGGGTTTATTATTGGCTTGCACAAAAGCCCTTTTCATGGTTTCTCGGTGGAGTTTGCCGAGCACCGTTTATATAACCCCGGCGATCCGCTGAGATATATAGACTGGCGGGTATTTGGCCGCACGGACAAATTATTCATTAAGCGTTTTGAGGAAGAAACCAATCTGCGTTGCTGCTTGGTTATAGATACTTCTTCGTCTATGCAGTTTCCTGAAGACGAAAAGAAAGTCAATAAGCTGCAATTTTCGTGCATTGCCGCCGCAAGCCTTATTCAACTGCTGAAAAGACAATTGGATGCAGCATCGCTGGTATTATTTGATGACAAAGTTACCTATTTTTCGCAGTGCAGATCTGCAATAAGCCACTACAGGCAGTTGACAAATGAGCTGCAGCAAACAATGAATTACAGATCGGGCGACAAAAAGACCAATACAGCTGCTGCCCTGCATCTTATAGCAGAACAGATGCACCACAGATCACTGGTGGTGTTATTTACCGACATGATTGATGCATCTGACGATATAGATGAGCTATTTTCTGCCTTGCAGCATTTACGCTACAACAAGCATGAAGTGATCTTATTTCATGTAATGGATGGGGAGCAAGAGATGGATTTTGAGTTTGAGAATAGACCTTATGAGTTTGTGGATATGGAAACAGGTGACCGCCTGAAGCTGCAACCGCAACAGATAAAGGAGCAATATGTGACGCAAATGAAGGAATTTCAGCTGATGATAGAAGCAAAATGCCACCAATATAAAGTGGACAGGATAAAAGTAGATCTATCGAAGCCTGTAGATGAAGTATTACATGCTTTTTTAGTAAAGAGAAATAAATTGATGTAATTATAAGTTTTTTTCCTACCTTTGCAACCCTTTTGGAGTTGGGAGGCGGAAGGTGTGTTGTGTCACTTCACATAGCTGCCAATGACCTGATAAACCAACCGGGAACTGTTAGCTGCCAATTATTAGAGGGTAATGAAACACAATCGGGAATTTGAAATAGCATGGCAGGGGTTAAAATCAGGACCTCAAACCTACATATACGATATTGATGATCGTTTCATGAAGGAAAGAGGCGCTGATGACAGTATTAATGACTGGAGTGCTCAGGTAAAAATGATCTTTGACAAGCATGAGAATTTTTTCATGCTGCATTTTGACATAGACGGGAAAGTTATTGTGCCGTGCGACAGATGCGGAGATGATTTTGAACTCAAACTATGGGATGAGTTTAACCTGATTGTGAAATTGACAAGTGAAGAAGCAGGTACTTTTGAGGACGAAGACGACGTGGTATTTATACCCAGAAGCGAAACCGTTATCGATATAAGTGCCTGGATTTATGAATTTATGATGCTTAGTGTACCTTTGCAACACATTCACCCTGACAAAGCAGATGGCAGTGCCGGATGTAATGCTCAGGCACTTGACTTGCTCGATCAGCTGACCGAAGCAGAAGAACCAAAAGCTAATCCGTTGTGGAAAGGTCTGGAATCTATAAAAATAGAACAGGAACCAGGGGGAAAAGCTAAAAAAGAGAAGAAATAGTAGTAAATTACCTGCCGAAAAGCAGGGGAAACATAATAAATAACAAACAATAAATAAAGTAAGATGCCTAATCCTAAAAGACGCCACTCACAACAAAGGGGTGCAAAACGCAGGACACATTACAAAGCTTTTGCTGAAACCTGGAGCACAGATGCTACAACAGGTGAAACTCATTTGCGCCACCGCGCTCATTGGGTAGAAGGAAAGCTCTTCTACAAGGGAAAAGTAGTAATAGATAATGCACCGGCTGCTGCTGCTGAAGGTGAAAATAATCAATAAACGCATTATTTTCGCTTGATGAAGATAGGGTTGGATATCATGGGCGGAGATTACGCTCCTGCCGAAGCTATTAAGGGTGTGCGATTGTTCCTGGAACAGTCGCACGATTCTCATGTACATTTAGTGCTGATTGGCAACACGGAAGCAGCTGCACCGTTTATGTCTGAACTGGAACCATTTCAGGGAAGATATACACTGGTAGATGCCCCTGAAATCATTGGCATGCATGAGCATCCTACTAAGGCACTGAAGGAGAAACCAAACTCTAGCATTGCTATGGGTTTTGGTATGCTACTTAAGGGCAAAGTAGACGTATTTATGAGTGCCGGTAACACCGGTGCTATGCTTGTAGGTTCCATGTATTCGGTAAAAGCCATTGATGGTATTTTACGCCCGAGCATTGCATCGCCTATACCCCGCCTCGACGGAAAATTCAATTTATTACTGGACGTGGGCATTAATGCTGATTGCAAACCGGAACATCTGGTACAGTTTGCGCAGTTGGGCTCTTTATATTCAAAACATGTTTTGGGTATGGAAGAACCAAGAGTAGCATTATTGAACATAGGTGAAGAGGAAGGCAAGGGTAACTTGCTGGCTCAAAGCACCTACCCTCTTCTGAAAGAATGTGCCGGTATCAATTTTGTTGGTAATGCTGAAGGTCGTGATGTGTTTACAAACAAAGCAGAAGTAATAGTATGCGAAGGTTTTGTAGGTAATGTTACGCTGAAAATGGCAGAATCACTTTATGATATTCTGGCAATACAGAAAGGCTTTAAAGATCCGTTCCTCGAAGATTTCAATTTTGAGAAGTATGGTGGTACACCAATACTCGGCATCAATGCTCCTGTTATCATTGGTCATGGCATTTCTCGTGCCGAAGCTTTTGTTAACATGATTAAGGTGGGTGAGAAATTGGTTAGCTCACAGATTACAGAATTGATCAGAGCACACTTCAAGTTGCAGATTGATGCTGCATCTACTGAAGCTGCAAACAATTAAAACAATCATTTAATCTTATTGATAGAGATAGTCTGTTATTCAGGCTATCTCTTTTTTTATGTATTATTTTGTCTGGGGGTTGATGGCGGGAAGATTAACAAGGTAGGGAAGAAATCACTACATGAGTAGTTTCTCGTTCAGTCAAATGTTTGATGTAACTACTATCTGGTTTTGGTCATTAAAATGAAAAATATGATAAAAAGTACCTTAATAATTCTGTTGTTTTTTATAATAATCAGTCTCAGCCGCGCACAAAACAAGAAAGTTCCCACATCTTATGGTTTGTGGATAAATACACAATATGAATATTATAAAAAGCAGGGAGTATCAGAAGCTTTTTTATATCGTATTTCACCATGGTTTCTATACATAGATTCTTCTGGAAAATGTACTGTTCACCTATTATTTGAAAGAAAATTGGAACTTGGCTACCCAATTAGTCAAGAGGAATATTTCGATGAGGTTAAATACCATTACAAGAAAAATTACAATGTGTGGTTATACACAATTAAGGGGAATGATTCGTTATTGGTATATGGTAATGGCATGATGAAAGATGCTGGTATAATCTTTAGGAAGTATAAGTAAGCGTTATTAGCATTTGTTAGCCTTCTGACGAACAACACAGGGAAATAATAGGGATACACCAAAAAAAACAAAAACGCCTCCGAAACATCAGCTTCGGAGGCGTTATCAATTATATAAGACCCTGATTATTTTACCATTGTCTTGAATACCTTGTCATTTACTTTCATTGGGTATTCTTTTCTCATCTTTGCATTCCACTCTTTTTCAAGTGTATCCTGATATTCAGCAACTACATATCCACGAGCCTCATCAAGTGTTTTTACACCCGGAGTGTTGAATATCTGTCTGGCTACTACCATTTTAAATGTACCATTCTGACCAGGGATAATCTTCTTCTTGTCGTTAGTCAACTCTGTCTGAGATGCTTCTCTGAATTTAGAGAACTCATAACGGCCACGCTGAATAGTAATTCTATCCGGGTTAGATTGGCTGTTGATTGCCTTTATCAGTTCTTCGTCAGTTACATTACCTGCCTTCATTACCAACAATGCAGTGTCTAAAGCAGCTTTATTTTTAAAGGTATAAACAGATCCTTCAAAGCCCGGCTCCCATACATACTTGTTTTTGTGCGCCTCATAGAACGCCTTCAAACCTACTGTATCTTTTGAAGCACGGCTCCATACATTACGATCCATCAATTCAAACAACATAATACCATCACGGTATTCTTCCATCAGCAATTTGAAATCAGGATTTTCTTCAACCAACTTGTGCTCTTGAAAATCTGTAACCACATTAGTAACATAAACGCCAAATGCGTCATTTACTACTGCTGTCTTTGGTCCATTAAGACGACCGCGTGTCAAGTTCTCCAGGAATTTAGCAAAGTCGCTCTGCAAGTAGCTCTTACCCGCCATAGTGAATACAGGCTTTGTCTGGTGGCCATAATCAGCCGAATTAAACATACCCTTTGCCTTACCGGTATCAGCTACAGACCTTACAATCAAGTCCACTATTGCTTTTACATTCTCAGGATATTCTTTATACCCGTTCTTCTCCTTTATTCTGTTAAAGAATATTTCCTTTGCAGTTTGTGCGCGGGCATCATTTTCAACCTTGTGCTTCAACTGAGTATATACACTATCATAAGGCTGCAAAGGCAATTTTTCTATCAACTTTATGATATGGTAACCATAATCTGTCTTTATCGGCTCAGAAACATCACCCGGATTTTTCAATGCAAATGATGCATTTTCAAATGCCGGTGTCATACGACCTGCACCAAATGGCTTCATAACACCACCATCATTAACAGTGTATTTGTCATCAGAATATTTCTTCACCATTTCAGTGAACGATGCACCACCCTTCAGCATAAGCTTTACACTGTCTGCGCGCTTGCGTGCATTTTCCATACCCTCTTCTCCCTTAGACTTCGGAGAAAGGAATAAAATCTGCGCAACCTTTATCTGACCACGATCTGCACGCTTTTCAATGACCTTAACTATATGGTAACCAAACTGCGAGCGGAATGGCTTAGATATTTTACCTATCGGTGTGCCGTAAGCAGCATTCTCGAAAGGATATACCGTTTGCATAGAGGTAAAGAAACCTATATCACCACCGTTATCTTTTGACCCCTTATCCTCAGAATACAATTTGGCCATATCTTCAAACTTAGCCTTATTGGTATTAATCTGATTGTAAATGCTGTCTATTTTCTTAAACGCTATCATGGTATCAGATCCCGGAGGGCAAGTGATGAGTATGTGTTTTACATGCACATCTTCCTTGTTTCTGTCATACGCTTCCTTGATCAGCTTGTTGGTAACCTGCTCATCAGTAAGATAGTTTTTTGCAAGTTGCTTACGGTAAGAGTCCAGATCCTTCTGAATTTTATCAGTGGTATCCAGGTGTTGCTTATCGGCTTCTGCTACTTTCATTCTGAACAAACCATACAATTCAAGATAACTGCGCAACGCAGTATCCGTCATATCCGGTTGCTTGTTCATACTGTTCTTCTTATAAACCCTCAAAAAATCATCCTTAGCAACTGAATGGGTCCCGTAGGTAAATAATGTTTGGGCATATCCGGATGTCATACCGATA